>JBFRWR010000216.1:0-5202 GCA_051439685.1 Trichodesmium sp. | reverse complement strand
TGTTCTGATGTAGCCATGATGGACTCTCCAAATTAGCTCAAATTTTTAGAAAAAGTAAAGATTGTTGAGATTTTTAGGATAGTTCTGTTGTCGGCAATAATGTTTACTGCTTTTTGATGAATCGCTTCTTAACTATCAATTTTGATAATTAAGGATTCAGGATTATTAACTTAAGAGTCAGTATTCAGATAAAAATTCAGTTTGTCTTGCATGTTAGCTTTAATACCAATTTTTCATCTGATGATTTTGCCGTGCGTGAGTTAGTAGGGAAGAGAAATTTCCTACTAATAGATTCTGACTCCTTGTTCGCTCTCTGTCATTACTTTTCCGACTTTTAGCCCAGCAATCTTGAGACTTATATTTCTGATATCTTGGCAGTTATGCAGTTTTGTTACTAATATGAAAAAATCTCGTTAATTATTTACAGTTAGATGGTTAGACTATCCATGTTTCAATGATAGCCTATAAAATTATTATCAGCTTCTTTGATAGAAGGTCTTATAGTGCTGTCAGGGTCTGCTATTTTATCAATTTCTTGATAACTCAAACCAGTCGAATGCAAATAATCTCTTAAATTACCTCAAATCAGCAGAAGGACAGCGCTATAATTTTAATTTAGCGCCTGGATGAATGGTGAGTATATAATTATGACATCGAATCATAATGTCGGGAGTATGTCAAAATACATATCAGAATAACAGCGTTTCTTTATAGTTAATTTATCAATTTGAAACAGTAAAATTTGTTCAGACATTAGATTTTACCTCTAATTAATTTCACGTAGTCTTAGGGTCAATTGCTTTTCAAAACGGCAGTTGTAGTACCTATCTACTTCACCACAACCCCCCCCGCCTCCTGTTGGATAGGTTTCTGATTGAGATGTGGCGATGGATGGAAATCCCGCGTTGTCTGGCAAGTTCAACGTCGGAAGGATGTCAAGGCTGTTTTTTCGCGTGGGTGATAGATGAGTGGCGGACAAGGTGGGGTGATATGATTTTGTTGATGCCTGCACGGAGGGCGTAACCACAAACTATCCTATATATCGCTTTGGGTGTAAGTCTTTTTTCTCTGTCTTTGTAGGAGAGCTGGATAAATAATGGCTGTTCAATTTTACCATCTCTTAATTGTTGGTAGTTGGCGATCGCTTCGGCACTTTTTTGGGGTAGGGTTAATTTTTCTAGGTCTTGTCTACCTTTACCTATTATTAATAGGGAGCGATCGCGACAATTAACATCTCCTACTTTAATGTTGGAGAGTTCAGAAGGTCTCAATGCTAAGTCCCACAATAGTCTGAGGATAGCATAGTCACGGAGTCCTGAGAAGGTTTCTTTGTCTGGTAGGGCTAATATTTTTTGATATTCTGTGTCGGGAATGCCTGTTGTGTCGCGATATGTTGTTAGTTTATCACTTTTAATTCCTACTAAACTAAGAGTTTATATTCCCATTTGTACAGCCAAATCAACTAGGGATTTTATAGCAGCAATTTTTCTATTTACAGTGTTAACTTTGAGTCCTTTGTCGTAGAGAAATTGTCTGTATCCTAATACTGTTGTTGTGGCTTCTAGTTGTGATAATTGTAGAAAGGAGTAGGGGTCATATTCTAAGAATTGGGTAAAGTCTTGAAAATCTTGGCTGTATTCTTTACGGCTTTTTGGAGATTTTTTAGAGGCTAAGATAGCAGCAATTATATCTGGTTGTGGGTAGAGTTTGTCTAGCATTTTAAGTATTTATATGTATATGTATATGTTAATGGATAATTACCTCTTTAAAGAATTGAGTCTATTGATAGATAATAGATAATGGATAATTATTTCTGTTTTCGGCTGTCGCCGACATGAAACCTGCGAAACGCTCCACCGAAATTACCATCAGTCTAGTATATCTTAAAGCTCGCGAGGATGAATTTTGATTTTATTCTCGTTTTTTTTGAATTGGAGAACCTAAAATGTAAAAATTGAAATACAAAAACAGGTCAACCTATGCCAAAAATTAAAAATTTAGAATACATTAAAACGCTCTTAAAATATATAGAGGAACAAGACCATTGGTACTACCAACAGGAAGGATCAGAATATATTCAATCAATAAAAAAAATTGAAATTGCCAAAATTGAATTTAACACTGAAGATCATAGTAATCCTCAATTCTTAGTTACTTTTAACCTTTTATTTTTCAAGGTAAACAAGTATGATGTTAAGGATGAAGATAATATTCAATTCTGGCGCAAGCAAGAAATAGAGGTTTTTTATGACGGAATTGATATAATTGATGAGGAAGATTTTGCTGATGATATTTATGAGGATATCTAAAGAAAATCCCCTAGTAAAAACCATGAAAACTAATTGAAAAGTACACCTACTAGAATTTACTTCAGTAGTGTGCAATGCCGAAATTTTAAACCTTTACTTCCGATTCCAATAACTCCGATGCGTTCGCCCCACGATTTACCAGACTCCATTGTGGTTGTATCGGGTCATACTTACAATAGCATACAAATATTTGCTTACCCAGCTCAGGACTAATAAATTGTTCCACCCTTGTTACAACCCAGTCTCCATCACTGCTATATGTAGTCAAACCTTTTTCGGATTCCGATTTATAATTGCGCGTGCGATCGCCGATTTGAGGAATGGTAGGTTTTTCTTGGTTACTCCAGTTTTCCCAAAGAATATTAGTCAAGCTTTCTCTAGGCATAAGCATCCGCTCTTCCCAACCATAATCATTTCTGTTTTCAGTTTTATATACAATCCAAGTTTCAGTCGTCATATCTAGAATCCTCGAATGATGTTTGTTCACCCTCAAATATACAATCAACTTTGAGGATTTCTTGTTTTTTATTTATTCTAACATCTTTCAGTTTCCATCCATATTTCTGCTGCATTTTTTGGAGTGGTGGCAGAGTGAATATTTTCTTGATTATTCTCCAGCATGACATGAGTAAACTTTCCTAAAGTTGTTTAATTTATTATATTTGATTCGGTCAACTCAATGCCTGAATTCAGAAAAAAATTAATATGATATATGGTAAATTCTGATAGTTAGTTAAATAACACTAAAAGCTTGGAAAAGTAGTTTCATTTCAGCTTTAAGTGCTGTAATTGCATCTTCTAACACTACACAATCATTTGTATCAAGTAAATAAGCATCACCAAAATCGGCACTTGGCCACAAATAGGAAGGTAATCCAATAGTTAAACTTCCTCTCCATTTTTCTTCGTATGTATCGAGTGTAATAAAAAAGTTTCTTGACATAATATTTTCCCGTTCTAGAACAAATTTACCCCACAGATAAAATCCGAAATATTCCCCATTTACTTCGTTATTATATTCCCACTCAGTGAAATTAGGAAAAGCTATTTTTGCTTGCTAAATTGCTTCTTGAATTTGAACTTCTGTTAATAACATTTGACTAATACAGATCCGTTTTGTAAGAGTAATTAAGTACACCTATTGTGATTGATATTTCCTATTGCCTGTTCCGTAAAATAAAAGAATTTTGTACCTTCCCAGTATAGTAATTGCTATAAATAAAATAATTATTGATTAAATTTAACTTTCTCCCTTATAAGTTGATGACCAACCAAATAATTTTCGTAACCTTTGAGAAGGATTAAATTTAAAAACACTTGTTTTTCCCTTCTTGACTTGTATATAAAAACTGCCAAAATCTCGTAAACTTACACTCTCTCCCTCCTTAAGACATTGATAAATTTCATCTAAAGTAACATTAATGACTTCTGACACAACTTGACTTTCATAACTAACTTGTTCAGAAACACGCTTAATTAATTCTTTTTTGTTAATCGACATATCAGTGAATAGCTAAACAAAAAATATATCCGATTTATTCATTGATTTTTCCTCCTTGTTTAATTTCAAGAAATTCTTGAGGAAACTTCTCACTCAAAGAACAATCAAAATAATAATTACACCAAAATTCAGCCACTTCTAGTAACATCGGAACAGAATCAGGAATTAATCCACTACCATAGCTTGGTTCATAACATTCCACATATTCTCTAGCCAATTTATAAACCAAATAAGGAAAATCTTGTTCAATGAAACAGCGCAAAGCATAATCTAATTTAAGTAAATAACCACTCCGAACAAAATGCACAGTAGTCCAATGAACATTACGATAATCATCACCTTGCAAACTATCAATTTGTCTCAAAAATTCCCTGAGAATTTGTTTTTTTTCATAAGTAGGAGCTGCTAAATAACCCTCCATTTGAGCAATAGCATCAGACATCAAATTGAGGTGAGTTGACCATTCTTCAATACTAAACTGTTCAGAACATTCAACTTCATTCATTTTTTGCTGAACTTTTTGAGAAATATATAGAGCAAACTGTTCTGCTGCTGTTTCATTTTTGCTCAGACTTTTGATACTTGTTAAACGAGTAATAGGTATAGCAAAAGTGAAGTCTCCATTATTGAGTTTAACTATTACTTGAAGCCACTTTTTGAGTTTGTTATCTATTGCTTTGTTTCCATCTTTTTCCTTCATCACAATATATCTTAACTTGCTCAAACACCATTCTCAATCGCTAAAGTTATTAACCTCAAAAAAATTAGAATCAAAATATCTAATTTTCTGTTAATAAACCAGACATATTCAGCAACTTGTCTGACCAAACATTAGCTTTTTGACTCACCTCACTTCGGAGTTCACTATCATTCCAAATACTTTCCCAATTATACTGCCATAGTGCTAATGTTATTTGCAACTCAACAAGTTCGGCAGCAATTTCCACCTCTGTATCAGGTGCAGTCCATTCAATAAAAAATTCACTTTCTTTGAGTAAATTTTCTACCAGTTCTTGATTAGCTGTAGACTGACAGCGAGATTTAATTCGTGCTAAATTCGAGGCGAGATTTCCCAAACGTATAGGAATTTCATCTCTCAAATATCTTTCTTTCAAAGTATTCCAATTTCTCATAAATTTCCTAATAACTGTTCTACAATTTGAGCAACCCGCATTCTAATAACTGGGTCTTGAATTTCCATTGATCGATTGTTTTGACGAGGACGGATATTTATCAGAGATTCATAACCCACCTCTTGTGTAAGTGGATACCAATCAGCTCCCCAAATATCTACTTGTCTACTTCCGTTTTCTAATAGTACAGCTTCACAATCTGCGTGTAGTTCTCCACCACCAGCTAAAATACCTTTTTCTATATCTACTGCCAGTTTAA
>JBFRWR010000215.1:0-17454 GCA_051439685.1 Trichodesmium sp. | reverse complement strand
AAATGCCTCAATCATCGAAAATAGTTACAGCAATTTTTTAGTTGATATTGAATGTTCCTAGTTTGGGCATCTTGCCCACTTCGGTGTGTACCTCACCAGGGAAATATTCTCAGAGAAACTTTGATTTACTATTTCAACAAAATGCTATAAGTATACTTTTATTTTCTCGACGTTAAATAAGTTATTTCTCAACAAACTTCTGACAGTAGTGACTTTGAAAAGTTTATCTACAGTTATAACGTACAATTGTTGTTCTTATTTTCTCTTCCCTATTCCCTACTCCCTATTCCCTACTCCCTAAAAAAATATAATCTTCTGGAAAAGCTGTAAAATTTGAGCTATATTTAATCAGTATCTAATTTGCAATGAATTACAGGGAATAGTATAGCAATTTATAGACTTATAAACTACAATTATTGTTCTTATTTTCTCTTCCCTATTCCCTACTCCCTATTCCCTACTCCCTAAAAAAATGACAGTAATAATTAATTTCTGGAAAGGTACACTTGGACATACTGCATATAATGCTATATTCGGATTAGATGTAGGTCATGTTTCTATGCAGGTTATTAATGACAAAAATCCTAAAGATAAAATTTATATAAGTCATCATCCTAAAGTTAAAAACTCTATAGATTTTTTGCCAAACTCTAATAAATATGCTTCTTTACAATCTATCTTAGCCGATAGTTTTATGTCTAGAGCTAAACCCATTTCCTTTAAAAAAGATTGTGATCGCCGGGATAGTAAACCTCATCAGAAAATTGTTATTCATGGTTTAAATGAATCTCGAATCAGAAAGTTTTATCAAAAGTATTTAAACAATGATTTATCAGCAAAAAAGACTAAATATCATTTCCTGAAAAATAATTGTTGTACAGTTGTCGCTTATTTTATCTCCAAGGGATTAAACTGTTCTAATAAAAAATCTAAGCTTTGTTCACCTTCGAGGTATCAAACTGACTCATTTTTTGGATATGACTCTAAAATTGAGAAATTACTTGTAGAATTTAATAGCAAATTTTGGTCGCCGAGAACTCTCAAATCTTTTGCTAAAAAAGTCAAAAAGGAAACTGATAAAAAACCTTCCATATTAAGTTTGCCTTTACGTCCAAAAACATTATTATTACCCAATTATTAATTATTAATTATTAATAATTAAATAATTCTGGTTTAAAGCCTCCCCTTGGATAGGGGAAAAAAAGAAATGATATTTCCCGATATTCAATTCCGTAACGGTTAAAACCATCTTGTAATTATCAATTATCCATTATCAATTATCAATTAATGAACCTCGTCGTTTTAGTTAAATTAAAAAAAATTACAGCAGATTTTCTCAAAAAATGGTAGTCCTAAATAGGGTCTGCTGAAAAAACTGGTTGGTGGGGGTAGGACACGGGGACACGGAGACGCGGGGACGCGGAGATGGGAAGGAACAGGCAACGTTTTCAGCCATTTTATGTGCAGAAATTTTCAGGAATTTCCGCAGAAAATTTCCGTATTTTGAGGCCAATAAGCAGCCCATAAATAGGACTATTACTGAATATCAAAAGCTCAATAGCCTTAGCTATCATAACTTTTAGCTTTATGAGCGCAAGCCCTAAATAATAATTGTATACAGCAAAAAAGGAATAGCTGGGACGGGAGCAAGATGCTCCCACTGTAGTTTCTCGTAACAAATATTGCTGGAAAATGCACTACCATTACAATCTACAACCACCTAAAAAATTAAGGTATAAATCCTCTCTATTCATAGACAAAAAAGAAAAAATTTCCTTTTAGTCAATCCTATTTTTAATAAGAAGAGATAATTAGGTCTTGCTGATTAAATCTCAAAGCATTTACAGATAAAGGTAAGTGCCTTTTTAAGTCTGGAAAAAGTACCAGATTTTCAGTTGAAATTGCTGCAAAAGTGAGTATTTTGGGGTAACGCGACAGAGAAAAATTAAGGAACAATTATTGCTCCAATTTTCTCTATCTTCCCACCCTCCCGATACTTCCCACTCTCCCCACACTCTGCTTTTTTCAGCCAACCCTAATTATTAATTATTAGTTGTTAACTATCCTGAAAGCTACTTAGATTACCTAAAAGGAAAACTTTCGGTTTTTTCTCTAGAAATAGAAGGCTTTATAACTTAATTATTGAATGAATAATGAATAATTATTTAGTTGTTTAAGTAGGAATAAGTTCACCTGGCCTTAATTTTGCCCACTTACCCATTTCCTCTTTAAAACTTTCACAACCAACCACATCCCATTCCATTTCAATTTCATCTTGTTGAGGACGAATATTGACATTAATAGTTGGTTCAACCGGGTCAAAATCTGGATTTTCTGTTAAATGAAGTTGTTCATGCTGAGTTTCTACAGCGTGATAAGTGAGACAGCGATCTACATAATGGCAGTTAATACAAATACACATTTATCAGTACCTCGTTGATGCTTAAATGTAATCTTTATTGATCCAATAATTTCCAATCTTAATTATTTGATGAGTTTATATTTTAACCCAAGGAACAGGGAATAGTGGGAAAAACATTGCCTACTCTTAGATTTATAATTAGACATATCCAGAAAATAGGGAGTAGGGAGTAGGGAGTAGGGAGTAGGGAGTAGGGAAACCACCCCTAACCCCTCCCAGGAGGGGAAATAATTGATAGTTTATCCTCAATAATTGATTTGATTTTTGACAGATTGAATGTATCAGGAAATATAAATTAAGGAGATAGGGAACAGGGAACAAGCAGGAATAAATACTCGATAACTATTATTATGAATAATATAGGAATGTATCTATCTACAAGATTTCAATCTCTTGAATTATTACCGAATAATTAAGGTTTAAAGTCTCTGACTCGCCGTGGAGAAACAATGAATTTATTTTCCTTTTATTCAACCCAATCCGTTTGAGGGAGAGGTAATTATCAATTATCAATTATTGAAGACTTGTTATATTTTGGTCAATCTTTCCTATCTTAATACTTATTTTACCGGAAAATTAAGGTATAAAGCCTCTCCATTCATGGAGAAAAAAGAAAAAAAAATCCTTTTAGCCAATCCTCTTCTTTATAAGAAGAGGTAATTATTAATTATTAATTATTAATTCTTGAAATACAGTCTCTGATTTTTGGAGATGTCTATTAGTATAGCAATCCTATTTTATTTGTGCATAAAAATATTACTGCTTTTAGGGACAAGGGAACAGGTAAGAGTTTCAGTTTTTTTATCTACTTTCTCTAGAGACTAAAACACTACAACAGCAAAGCCAAATATTCACACAAATTTTTAGCTGTATTAACATCTCAATGATGAAACTCATCATATTTCGGCAACAAATATATTTTTTTCAGACATAATAGTAGAAGTCTAATTCCAGAGAAATTAACTTAATTTTTGTGGCAATGTCGATAACATCCCTGTCTGCTATATCTCCTGAAACTTGGCCATTTGACCCCAAGATGCTGCCCCAACCTGTTTATTTAGTGGGTGGTTCGGTGCGAGATGCTTTGCTAAAGCGGAAAACTGAATATTTAGACTTAGATTTTATTATCCTGGAACAAGCAATTAATATTGCCCAAAATATTGCTAAACAATATCAGGCAGGTTTTGTAGTATTAGATGCAGAACGAAAAATTGCTAGAGTGGTATTTAAGGGAATTACGGTTGATTTTGCCGAGGTTGAAGGAAATAGTCTTGAAGCAGACTTATGGCGACGAGATTTTACAATAAATGCTATTGCCTATAATCCTTTTACTGACGAATTAATAGATTTATTTAATGCTCTTGAAGATTTAGAAAAGGGTATCATCAGAATGGTGAAACCGGAAAATCTCAGAGACGATCCTCTCCGACTATTACGCGGATATCGTCAAGCAGCACAGTTAGGTTTTATTATATCCCCAGAAACTCAAACAGCTATTCGAGAATTTTCGCCTTTACTTACTCAAGTTGCAGCAGAAAGAGTACAGACAGAATTAGGTTATTTATTGAGTCATCCTCAAGGAATAATTTGGATAGAAAAAGCATGGCAAGATGGCTTACTTTCAAATTATTTTCCCTCCGCAGCAGCAAATTGGCAAATATTAAAAAAGATAGAAATAGTAGCAGAAAAGTTAGGAAAAAAATGGTCAAAAATAGGCGTTGAGTTAGCAAATGGGGTACGAGATAAAGTTAAAACATCTTTATTAGCGATCGCTAAATTAGCAATGTTAGTTAATTCTGAGCCAGAAATAGCCGAACTTGAATTAATCAGTTTAAAATATAGTAATGCAGAAATTAAGAGTACAATTGCAATCATCAAAGCTTTAGCAAAACTGTCAGAAAAACCAATTTCTCAAATGTCTATTAGAGAACAATATTTTTTCTTTCAAGAAATAGGAAAAAATTTTCCTGCTCTATCAGTTATTGCAGTAGCCAAAGAAATTTCAATAGCAGAAATAGATTGTTTAGTAAAACGTTATCTTAATCCAGAAGACCAAGTTGCTCATCCCACTCCTTTATTGAATGGAAATGATTTAATTACAATTCTAAATTTACCCAAAGGTCCGATAGTTGGTAAATTATTAACAGAAATTCAATTAGCACGAGCTGAAAATCAAATTTATACTAAAACCGAAGCAATTAAATTAGCTGAAAAATTAGTTAAATCATTATAAATATCTAGGGAGTAGGGAGTAGGGAATAGGGAGTAGGGAGTAGGGAATAGGGAATAGGGAATAGGGAATAGGGAGAAATAATTGATGATTTTTGTGAGAAAAAACTGTAGGGGTTTGGTCTCCAAACCCAGGCAAAAATGTGATTTGGAAACCAAGCGCCTAGTGTAAAATATTACAAACTATTTAAGGATAAAAAAGTTAGAGAGGCTATAATAGTCGCAATTGAATAATTCCCAATAAGAAATAAAAAAATTAATTGACTAATGAAATCAAATACATTTTTATCCATAATATATCTAACATTTTTTCTGGGGTATTTGATTACCTATATCGAAGGGAAAAACTACGCAAATGCCCAAATAATACCAGACCAAACCCTTGGCCAAGAAAGTTCCATAATTAACTCCATTGATGACCTGAAAAAGCAAATAGAAGGAGGAGCGATTCGTGGCTCAAATTTATTCCATAGTTTTCAAGAATTTAATGTTGGAGAAGGCAAAAGTGTTTATTTTATTAACCCTAATGGAATAGAAAATATCCTAACCAGAATTACAGGCAATAACCCCAGTAATATTTTAGGTAGATTAGGAGTAGATGGTGGGGCAAATTTATTTTTAATGAATCCCCAGGGAATTGTCTTTGGACCAAATGCTAGCTTAGATATTCGGGGTTCATTTATCGCCACAACTGCTGATGAAATACGACTAGGAGAAAATGGAGTATTTAGTGCCACCGCATCTCAGACAAGTAATTTATTATCAGTAGCACCCTCCGCTCTATTTTCAAATCAACTAGAAAGTCAAGTAACAGGTACAATTACCAATCAATCAACACAACAAGAAGTAGGTTTAGAATTAGAAGGTCAAACCCTAGCCTTAGTTGCAGGAAATGTAGTAGTAGATCGAGGATTAATCACAGCACCAGAAGGTAGAGTAGAATTAGGAGGAGTAGGCAATAATTCTATAGTTAGATTAAATCCTATAGAAAAAGGTTACGAGTTAGATTATTCCGAGGTAGAAAATTTTCAAGATGTCAGTCTGAAGTCAACAATTATTAATACTCAAGGTGGAGAAGGTGGCGGAGATATTGTAATTCGTGGCAGGAACGTGGCGATCGCAGAACAGTCAGCAATTATAGGAAGTACACAAGGAAGTGAACCGGGCGGAAATATAGCAATTAATTCTTCAGAGACAATACAAATAATTAGTAGTAATATTTTTACTGATGTCAGTGCAGAAGCTACAGCAAATGGGGGTAAAATTGATATTCAAACTCAGAATTTGACGGTCGGGGATGGCTCAGTTATTGCAGGAGAAACTTTTGGTGTGGGTAATGCGGGAAACTTAACGATAAGAGCAACTGAGATTGAAGCTAGTGGTACTCGACTAAATCCAGAAGGCGAAGTAATCAACAACTTTATTGCTACTGGTGTTGGACAGACAGGTACAGGAGAAGGAGGAACATTAACTATTGAAACTCAACGCCTCACTTTACAAGATGGAACTCAAATAGACGCATCAACTTCAGGAGAAGGCAATGGAGGTAACATTGATATTCAAACTCAAGATTTAATTATCAGGGATGGTTCAGCTATTACAGCACAAACTTTTGGTGTGGGTAATGCGGGAAACTTAACGATAAGAGCAACTGATATTGAAGCTAGTGGTACTCGAGTAGACTCAGAAGGTCAAGTATTAACCAATTTTATTGCTGCTGGTGTTCAACAGGGAGGTACTGGAGACAGCGGAACATTGACTATTGAGACTCAACGCCTCAGTTTACAAGATGGTTCTCAAATAGACGCATCAACTTCTGGAGACGGTCAAGCAGGCAGTTTGATTGTGCAAGCAGAGACAATTGAACTGATTGGAATTACTGAAGATGGCTTAACCAGTGGTTTGTTTGCGACTGTCCAAGATGAGGCAACAGGGAATGGAGGCAATCTCAACATAGAAACTCAAAGCTTAACTATCAGGGATGGAGCTTTAGTCGGAGTTTTAACCCGTGGTGCGGGTAATGCTGGAGAACTGAACATTAAGGCCCAAAAAATTGAAGTTATTGGTCGTTCTGATCAGAATTTTCCTAGCACTATCTCGGCAACAGTCCGAGCAGACGAGGAGATTAGAGCTAGTGGTAATGGTGGAGAAATATTTATTCAGACTGATAGTTTAACAATTCTTGATGGGGGTATAGTTGAAGCTATTACCCAAGGAGATGGGCCAGCCGGAAAAATTTCGATTCAAGCCAATGATAACATTACCATTTCTGGATTTAATTCAGTTTCAGGCAATTCCAGCGCTATTACTGCTACTACCGAGTCAGGGGCAACAAAACCAGGGGGTAATATAGAAATTACCACTCCTATCCTGAATATTGATAATGGTGCAGTAATTACTGCTAGAAGTAGCAGTAATTCTGATGGAGGTAATATTAACCTGGATGTCAATACTTTAAATCTGACAACAGGTGGCCAAGTTTTGACTTCCAGTTTGAACAGTGGTAATGCAGGAACAATAGAAGTAAATGCCAGAGACCGCATCTACATATCAGGGGTTGACTCTAATTTTAATAGTAGACAAGAAAGAATCACGATGAGAGAAGAACAATTAGATACTAATAGTGCCGAAAGTGCGATCGCCTCTCGCGCCAGAAACGATAGTGATGCAGGTTCAGTCACCCTCAACTCTCCTCTACTCAAAATAGAAGACCAAGGTATAGTCAGTGTGAGTAGTTTCGGTGAAGGTGTAGCAGGTTCATTAAATGTTAATGCTCCATCAATTGAACTAGATAATGGTAGTTTGAGGGCAGAAACTAGCGCGGGAGACCAGGGTAATATTACTTTAAACTCGTCAAATATCAGCTTACAAAATAATAGTCAAATTACTACCAGTGCTAGGGGGACTGCTACAGGAGGCAACATTACAATTAATACTCAGTTTCTTCTGGGCAAAAACAATAGCCAAATTAATGCTAGTGCTATTCAAGGACAAGGTGGTAATATTTCGATTTTTGCGGAAGGTATATTTTTTGATAACAGTAGTCAAATTACTGCTAGTTCAGCATTAGGGATTGATGGGACAGTTGACATCAACACTCAAGTAGACCCTACCCAAGGTGTTGTCGCATTATCACCCCAAGTAGTTGATGCTAGCTCTATTGTTGCCCAAAATTTATGTTTGGCAAGTGAAAGCAGAATAGCAAATAGTAGTTTTGTGATTACAGGTCGGGGGGGTTTACCACCCAACCCTAATCAACCATTAACAGTATTAAGAGGTGTTGTTGACTGGGACACAGGAAACCAAAAAGTTATATCTGAGAGTAAACAACCAACTGTGGTAGTTTATAAAAGGACAGAAAATAAAAAATTACCGGAAATTAGTCAAGCTACTGGTTGGGTAATGACTGAAGTTGGCAATATTCTGCTGACAAGCACCTCTCCTAATACTAACACAGATAGTTTACAATTAATTCATCCGGGTTGTTATGTATTGGAAAAGAGGGAGTAGGGAGCAGGGAGTAGGGAGTAGGGGAAAAGAATAGACGGTTTATAATCGATAATTGATTTGATTTTTTATTTTTGGAGATGTCTATTAGACTTCTTGCAGAATTCAGGGAATAGGTATGGAGGGAATCCACCCCTAACCCAACTCATCCCCGCCCCTCCCAGGAGGGGAGCAGGAGGGGATCCAGGAGGGGAAATAATTGTTGACTTCATATTTTGAATTGATTTCATTTTTTATTTTTGGAGATGTCTATTATCACCTGAAATATTTGCAGTCCGCAGGAAATGTTTACCTAAAAATATTAATTTAGATAACTATGAAATTACAATTTATCCTGAATTTGTGCAAGTATACATCTGGAATTTTGCTGATTTTACCTAGTTTGCTTGGGCAAAATTCAGCAAATTCTCAAATAATTCCTGACCAGACATTAGGTTCAGAAAGTTCAGTTATTAGGAATGTTGAACAACTCAAAAAACAAATAGAAGGAGGAGCAATTCGCGGGTCAAATTTGTTTCATAGTTTTCAAGAATTTAACGTTAGGGAAGGTCAAAGTGTCTACTTTAGTAATCCCGCAGGAATTGCAAATATATTAACAAGAATTACAGGGAATAATCCTAGTAATATTTTAGGTAAACTAGGAGTAGATGGAATAGCAAATTTATTTCTAGTCAATCCTAACGGTATTTTATTCGGACAAAATGCTAGTTTAGATATTCGTGGTTCATTTATTGCCACAACAGCCAATGAAATTAGATTGGGAGAAAATGGTTCATTTAGTGCTACTAATCCACAAAATAGTAATTTATTATCAGTAGAACCATCAGCCTTATTTTTTAATCAAATTGCATCTCATCCGGGAAATATTATTAATCAATCAACAGCAGAAAAAGTGGGTTTGCAAGTACCTGTAGGAGAAACTTTGGGACTAATAGGAAATAACCTAATTGTTGATGGTGGAAAATTAACATCAGAACAGGGCAGAATAGAATTAGGAAGCGTGGGAAACAAGAGTTTGATTGCCATAAATAATACTTCAAATAACTATTCATTAGATTATTCTACCGTAGAAAATTTTGAGAATATACAAATTCAAAATGATGCAGTTGTTGATGTAAGTGGAGAAGGAAGTGGAGAGATACAAATACAAGGAAAACAGATAGTAATCACAGAAAAATCAACAGTTCTAGCCAACACATTAGGAACTGAAGCAGGAGGCAAAATATCATTAAGTGCGAGCGAGTCAATAGAAGTAAACGATAGCCTAGTCGATGCCGATATCGGACAAGGTGCAACAGGCGATGGAGCAAGCATTACAATCAATAGTCCAGGTTTAATACTGACAAGTGGAGGACAAATTAGTACAGCAACATTTGGTACAGGAGCAAGTGGAGAATTAACAGTAAACGCCAACGAAATAGTAGTAATAGGAGCATCATCAGACGGTCAAAACCTCAGTGGTTTATTTACAGACGTATTACCAGGAGCAACAGGTAGAGGGGGAGATGTCACCATCAATACTCAAAGCTTAAAACTCTTTACTGGAGGACAACTAGGAGCAAACGTATTAGGAGAAGGACAAGGCGGAAACTTAACAGTAAACGCCAAAGAAATAGAAGCAAGTGGCACAATACCAGTAAACTTAACAGATCCACAACAACAACTACAAGTGCAAGCCTTAAATGGTCAACTTCCCGCTGCAATTTTAGCCATAGTCATAACACAAGCAGAAGGAAATAGTGGGAAACTAACAATAAATAGCGATCGCATCCTCTTAGAGAATGGAGCGCAAATAGGAATAGGAACATTTGGGTCAGGTAACAGTGGAGAACTAGCAGTCAACGCAAAAGAGATACGAGTAGTAGGAACTTCAGAAGATGGGTTATTGCCAACTAGCTTTAATAGTTCGGTCTTATTTGGAGCAACAGGTGAAGGTGGAAATATCAATATTGAAACAGAAAGTTTAACTCTAGAAAATGGGGGACAAGTAAGAGCAGGAACATCTGGAGTAGGAAATAGTGGAGATGTAACGGTAAAAGCCAAAGAAATTAACTTACGAGGTAGTTCTGGTAACTTACCATTTCCCAGTAGTATTCAAGCATCTGTGGAAGATTTATCAAACCTAGTTCCAGGGGCGTTGGGTAGTGGAGATGGAGGCCAGGTATTGATAGAAACTGAACGGTTAAGTCTAGAAAATGGAGCCACAGTCAGCGCTAGTACATTTGGAGAAGGGCAAGGTGGAAGTATTAAAATTAATGCTACTGATGTTGAGATTAGTAACAGTTTTATTAGTGCTGACAGCAACAATAATAGTCTTACCAGCATTACTATTGGAAATGGAGGAAATTTAACAGTTAATACTCAACGTCTGAATTTGCATGATGGTGGCAGACTTCTAGCAGCTACATCCACTGAAGGTCAAGGGGGAAATATTACCATCAATGCAACGGAAATAGAAGCAGTGGGTATTTCACCAGATGGTGTATTTGCCAGTGGTATAGATAGTCGAGTCCAATCTGGATCTACAGGAAACGGTGGCAACGTCACCATAAATACCCAACGTCTAATACAAAGGGACGGAGCAGTAATTCAAGCAGGGGTTTTTAGTTCCGGTCAAGGAGGTAACATCACAGTCAACGCTACAGAGATTGAATTATCTGGTAATGCTCAAAGCGAGAATATACTTCCAGAAATATCACCTCTCATCCAAAGCATAAGGGGTGAAGTTCCCAGTTCTTTGTTAACAACTGTTCTACCTGGTGCAACAGGAAAAGGTGGAAATTTAACAATCAATACCCAAAGTTTGACCCTGCTAGATGGAGCATTAATAGGTACAGGAACATTCGGTTCAGGAGAAAGTGGAGACTTAACAGTAAAAGCAACAGAAATTAACTTGAGAGGTACTAACCCTACCGATCAACTTCCTAGTAGTCTGTTTACCACAGCATTGTTAGGAGCGACAGGGAATGGTGGCAACTTAACTATTGATACGGAACGCCTCAGCCTGGCAAATGGTAGCCAAATTAGAGCAGGTACATCTGGCTTAGGTCAAAGTGGAGATTTGACCATAAGAGCCAAAGATATTGAAATTACTGGTCGTGCTAACGATGGTAGACTTCCTAGTAGTATACTTGCTGGTGTAGAAGACTTAAGCAACTTATCTTTAGGTCAAGGAAAAGGAGATGGAGGTAACGCATTTATTGAAACAGAACGCTTAACAATTTTGGATGGAGCTGAAGTTAGTGTCATCACAGAAGGTGACGGTCAAGCAGGAAATTTGACAATTAACGCTACTGACAATATTACTCTCTCTGGAGTCAGTGACATTACTGGTAACTCCAGTGCCATCACTGCTAGCAGCGAATCAGGCGCAACACAACCAGGTGGAAATCTCAATATTACTACCCCTACTCTCAACCTCAGTAACGGTGCTGTTGTTACTGCTAGAAGTCGCAGCAACTCTAATGGTGGTAATATCATGTTAAATGTAGATAATCTCAATCTCGCTAGTGGCGCTCAAATTCTTACCTCTAGTTTCAATGAAGGTAATGCCGGAACTATTAGTATTAATGCTGATACTGCTATTACTCTTTCTGGGACTGATGTGAATTTTAATGACCGGGTGGCAAATTTTGGAGAAGAAAATATTGATACTGATGGGGCAGAAACTGCGATTACTTCTCGTTCTCGTGGCAATGGCAATGCTGGCTCTCTGACCATTAATACCCCACAACTTAGAGTAGAAAACCAGGCAATTATTACGGTTGGTAGTTCTGGCAGTGGGGTAGCAGGTTCTCTCAATATCAATGCGCCCTCTATTCAACTGAATAATGGAACTCTCAGCGCTGAAACTGCTGCTGGAGACCAAGGCAACATTACGATTAAATCTGAAGAAATTAACCTCACAAATAATAGTGAAATTACTACAAATGCTACCAATACAGCTACAGGTGGCGATATTAGTATTGATACTGAGTTTTTAATTGGTTCAGACAACAGCAATATTAGTGCTAATGCTATAGAAGGTCAAGGTGGTAATATTTCCATTACCGCAGAAGGTGTGTTTCTGGACAATAGTAGTCAAATTACTGCCACCTCAGCTTTGGGTATTGATGGTTCGGTAGAACTAAATACTCAGGTAGACCCGACTCAAGGAGTAGTGAAAGTATCTGCTACGTTCATAGATGCTTCCTCATTAGTGGCACAAAATTTATGTGCAGCAACGAGTGAGTCAAAACAAGGAAGCTCTTTTGTAATTACAGGCAAAGGTGGCCTCCCCCCAGTTCCGACTCAACCACTCACAGTATTAAGAGGAACTGTGGAATGGGAAACAAATACAGAAACGAACAAAGGAGTAGTAATTTCTCAGAAAAAACAACCTGTCACTGTTTATCATCGACCAGAAACAAAGAATTTGCCAGAAATTCGTCGAGCTACTGGTTGGGTAATGGAAAATGGTAAAGTTATTCTAACTACTGCTGCATCAAACTTTCACAGAGGTGATTTACAATTAATTCATCCTAGTTGTTATCTATTTTTAGGGAGTAGGGAGCAGGGAGTAGGGGTGCGTCATTAGAAGAAGGAGTGAGGAGGGAAGAGAATTTGGAAAGATTTACACTTTTGCTGAAGATGAAAATTTTTTTTACAGGACTTACCCATGAGGTAGGAGAAACTAGGGCATTGCACAATCAGGAATGATGAAGTCTGAAATTAGATATTTATAGATAATTCTTTTATTCATATCTGTACAGTTTAAAACCTATTATCATTCTTTAATGTGCAACCCCGAAACTAGGATTTGAGATTGCTTCCCTGTCGGTCGCAATGACGAAAATACCTCGTACTGCGTAAATCCCATAAATATATACTTGGCTGTGCATTCTGGTGAGGTACAGTTAAAGATTAATCTCTATCTTTGTAACACAAGCTTCGAGCCTGTAACAACCACGATGCTTGTGTTACCATTTAACAAATAAAAAAATTTTGTACCTCACGCGCCTGCGAAAATGCTGTAATTAATTGAATCTGACAAAAATATTATTCTTGTGATTCAACAGCCTCAACAGTTTCAACAGGTTCAACAGATTCAACAGTTTCAACAGGTTCAACAGATTTAACGGGTTTAACTGATTCAACAGTTTCAACAGGTTCAATTGACTCAACTTGTAAAGTTCGCAAACGATTAATTGCTGCAGATAATTCAAACCGCCGAAACATAGCTAAATCACTTTGGGGAAAAGGAATCAAAACATCCAAACCTTGAGACTCAATATCTGCCATGACAGCATCAATAATATCTGGTAATGTTCGTTTACCATCTATATATTGTTTTTTAGCATAAACCATAGCTGCACCGATCGCCCTCAGTTGATCCTTACTCACCAACTGGTCTACTGCAGAGACATCAATATCTTCATTGCCAAACATAACTTCATCAACATTTCGCACCCTTAAACGGACATCTCGTTGACCGCGACTCGGGTCTAAACTTGCTGGCAATGGTATTCGTCCCCGAATTTCTCCAAACTTTTCACCACCTTCAGGAGTCCGACCAGTAGCATATTGTTTGGCAATGTCTTTAGCTTTTTCTGTCACCTCTTGCGCCTGGAAATTTTCCATAGCAATAATGGTATCTGCTGCCTCAAAATAGTCACCACTGCCACCCATAACCAAAATTGTTGATACTTGATAATCATCATACAACTGTCGCACCTTATCAATAAAAGGCGTTATAGGTTCCTGATGTTTAGCAATCAGCTCTTGCATCCGGCGATCGCGAATCATAAAATTAGTAGCTGCTGTATCTTCATCTACTAACAGCACAGGAGTATTTGCAGTAATTTCTTCCGAGTTTTTATTTGCCAAACCAGTCTCTAAAGCTTCCATAATATTTGTAGCTTGAGAGGTGCTACCACTAGCATTTTCCGTCGTAAATTGAGCAGTAGAACGACCTTGAGGCAATTGATTAATAAACGGAGAAATATCTACACCCGCAACACTTCGACCATCCTCTGCCCTAATTTTCACTGCTGCGGGGTCTGTAACCACAAATTCACGGCCATCACCAGGAATATGATTATAAACCCCTAATTCAATTGCTTTGAGTAGGGTAGACTTACCATGATAACCACCACCAACTATTAACGTTACCCCTTTAGGAATACCCATCCCAGAAATTTTACCTTTATTGGGACATTCCAACTCCACTTCCAAACTAGGAGGAGACTGAAATGCTACCACATCAGATGACAGAGGGCGATGATCCACTCCAGTGCGACGTGGTAGAATTGCTCCATTCCCGACAAAAGCCACTAGATTTTTTTCCTGCAACTGTTTCCGCAATGACTCTGTATCTTCTACCGTTTCTACATGACGGCGACAAACATCAGGATTTAATTGTTCATATTTGAGACTGCGGTGAACAATATAAGGAATATCGTCACAAAGCATTTCTGCTGCTTGCCTACCTAAAATCCGACGGCCACCAGCAGGTAATCCTACGACTAATCTAACTTCTACTCCCTTCTCATTACTTAACTTTATTGGTTTTGCCCTTTGTAAAGCAGGATTTGAGCCAGGCTCAGGTTTAGGAGGTGGAGGAGCTAGCTTAATTAAATGTACCGATGTTCGCTCCATAACTTCTTGCCCCATTTTGGTAATGGCAATCATCCCACTTTTGCCAGTACCACGGCGTCCACTTACCTCATAGGCCATTCTATCAAATTTACGAGTTAAAAAGTCTCGTAAGGCCATTGCTCTAATGGGACTTTGATAAAGTTCTGGAGGAAAGCCTGAGACTGTATAAGGCACCTGCACCCGCAGCTTACTAGGGCCAGCAAAGGGGTCTCCCTGAACGTAATCTATAATTAGAGTAAAGTCAGGAAATTCGTAACTACCTTGAATATCTCTGTAAGCTTTATAGTTACAGTTGTCTAAGTCTAAAAGTTTCTGCCTGAGAGTTTGTTGATTAGTCATGTTTCAGGTGCCAGGTATCATTACAGATTTAATGTTTGACGATTAATTTTTTTAGTTAATCCAGTGAGAATTATTTTTAGATATTAGAATATATTATCATTATCTAGTAATCAAAAAGCTTACACTAAAAATCTTGATTATAGTTTAATAAGAGCCATTGTTTTCAAAATCACATAAATTAATGCAAATCTTTTAATTATATTTTAGAAAGAGTGTAAAGTCAAGCCTCTTAAATCTCATTTTCACAAGCAACTAGGTGGAAATAAACAGTTTAATTGCCCGAAATGTGGCTATATTGCCTATAGGGATTGGAACGGCGTTTCGCTGCGCGACATGAACGTAATATTATGTTGCGAGCTTTGCAGCTCATCTGCCATCACTTTAATCTTAATCGGTGATGCCATACAGATTCAAGGTGAATAGCTTTGAGTAGGTTAAATGTTGCACTACTCCCTTTCCGGCACAAAATTATAATTAGTAGACCATTGCAGTATATTTTGAATAGCCAAATTTAGTTAAGTAACTTTCTAGCGGGAAGGGAGTAACTCATTAAAACAGCCTAAGTATTTGTAGCAAAACTTTTAGTCTTTCATATAACTTTTTCAGCTTTTGTACAGCCTAAAAAGCTAAACCCTTTATCTATAAATACTTTGATATTTAATCAGCAAGTTCTAATTAGCAACACCCAAATCTGTTGTACCACTATAATAATATAAATTAATCAAGCAATATGTTATGTCCTATTTGCGGTAAAGAATACCTCGAAAAATTACCACCATCCTGTACTAACTGTGGTTGGGATTTGACATCAGACATTGCTTTATCTACTACAGCAGAAATTTACCAACGAAAAGAACAAGCCCAATTGAACTGGGCGAAAAAAATGTGGCAAATCGTACAAGCTAGGCAAAATTCAAATCATCAAAATCATCAAAATAATAGCCCTAGTTTATCTCCTTTATTAGTAGATGAAGTAAGTCAAAACCAAAATTTTTACGAGGCTTTAAAAAAACAACTGGATCAAATACAAGCCCAGTTAAATCAGGCAGCAATAGAACGATTTCAACTTAATTCTCAATTAGAGTGGGTACTTTATCATCTCGAACAACTTAACCCAGATACCTTGGCAGAAACCTTATATCGCATAGAAGAAAAGTTGAACGCTATGCCAACTCCAGAAGCACCAATGTCAGAAGTGGGAATAGACTATAACCCACTCATAAATCTTTTAGCTGCTGGTAAATGGCGAAAAGCTGACCAGCTAACTTGGGAGTTATTACTACAAGTTACCCTTAGAGAAGAAGAAGGTTGGCTGGAGTTGACAGATATTGAAAATTTTCCCTGTACAGACCTTTTGACTATTAATTGGAGCTGGGAATATTACAGTAATGGCTTATTTGGCTTCAATGCACAAAAACAGATATGGGAAAGTGTAAATGGCCAATATGGAGATTTTTGCGATAGTGTAGGATGGCGAAATGGAGAAAGTTGGAAATATTATGATGAACTCTGCTTTAATCTACAAGCTCCAAAAGGTCACTTACCTGTAAGTATCTGGCGTCGGCGGGCTTGTTATGGAGTAGGTAAAATGACAGTTGCTGAAACATTTTTGGCATTAATATCCCGACTGACAATCTCTGGTGGTAGTGAATAAAAATGGCGTTGGTAATTGGTGGGATGATTTTCTACTAGGGGTGATACTCACCAGTTACTCTGGTTAAATATTTAGGGTTTGCTGAAAAAGTCTTATGGATAATGCTAGAAGTCAGTCCTCAGTCCTCAGGAGAAGTGGGAATTATAGAGGAGACAGGAGTCAGAATAGTCCTTTAATTTTTCTGCCATAATCTACCCAAAATGCTCACTTTTTCTCCTCTATTAACCCAAAAGCTGGTACTTTTTACGGGGTAAAATTCCTCAAACCTTTATCTGTCAATTCTTTTATATTTCATCAGCAAGCTCTAATTAATAATTGATAATTGATAATTAATAATTGGGGTTGCCTGAAAAAAAGCAGAGCCGACACTTCCCACACTCCCTAACAGGACTTGCGCAAAACCTCTGTATGATAGTTATCAGACAAGTTATATCATGTCCGTTGAAAAGTTAGGATAAATATCTACAGGGAATCTAAGTTGTTTTCTGGCTCTTGGTTAAGTTTTTCTGGCTGTTCCCTCCATACCTAGGGCTTGCTGATTAAATCTAAAAGTCTTTATCTGTAAAGGTTATAGTCTTTTTTTATCCAGAAAAAGTGCAACAATTCTTGCTCAAACTATCAAAAAGTCAGGATTTTAGGCAAACCAAGGGTAGAAAAATCTCCGAAC
>JBFRWR010000214.1:0-19403 GCA_051439685.1 Trichodesmium sp. | reverse complement strand
ACAGGAGACAGGAGACAGGAGACAGGAGACAGGAGACAGGAGACAGGAGACAGGAGACAGGAGACAGGAGACAGGAGACAGGAAACAGGAGACAATTATAGTGGTCAAGAGGAGTAAGTAATTGAGTATTTATGCTTAATATTTCCCGCTCGTCTGACTCCTGAGAAAGGTCAAATGTAGGATATATATAGTATAAATACTTACCAACCCACCGTTTTTTTTATACTACTTTCAATGTTACAACTTGACGTGCGGAATGTGGGTTATATCAAATACACGAATCATATAACCTACATTCCTCACGACAAAATGTAGTCTGAAGTTAGGAGTCATAAGTCAGGAGTCAGAATTTCCTAGGTCATGCTCCGCAAACATGAATTCCTCCTACTGACTTCTGACTTCCGCGTAGCGGTACTAGCACTATACCCAACATTATTGGCCAATTAACTAGGACTGGCTGATTAAATATCAAAGGATTGACAGATATAGCACTACGCATTAAGATTAGGAGATTTCTAAATCTTGTTTTGCTACGCAACATATTTGCCTAGCATGACCTAGGAAAATACTGAGTGTTTCGGAAGGAAAATTCCTGTAATAGTCTGCTATTCCCAATTCCCAATTCCCAATTCCCAATTCCCAATTCCCAATTCCCAATTCCCAATTCCCAATTCCCTAGCGCCTAGCGCCTAGCGCCTAGCACTATAAAGGTTTGAGCAATTTTGAGCCATGAAAAAGTATCAGCTTTTCCCTTAATAGAGGGGAAAAAGTAAAGATTTTAGGGTAAATATGGCAGAAAATCACTCAAGTTATTCTTTAGACTAAATTCTCTATAACTCCTCCAAATCCTCAGTCTTAACTACTTCCTACTTCCTACTCACTAATCCCTTCCTCAACAAAAAGACTTTCCATAGGGAAACCCTAATTACTAAATCAACAATCCTCGCTGAAATA
The DNA here is from genome assembly GCA_051439685.1 of Trichodesmium sp. Taxonomy (GTDB): domain Bacteria; phylum Cyanobacteriota; class Cyanobacteriia; order Cyanobacteriales; family Microcoleaceae; genus Trichodesmium. The sequence goes on along the minus strand of JBFRWR010000214.1, from coordinate 18,449 downwards.
GTCCAAGAATTTCCAAGCATATTTATTTAAAAATATAAATAACCCCAAGCTGACTATAAACTTTCAGACCTGGGGAAATTTATGGAATTAAATTTTTTTATTAGATATCGGGATGACAGGATTTGAACCTGCGGCATCCTGCTCCCAAAGCAGGCGCGCTACCAAGCTGCGCTACATCCCGATTGCACTAAAATTTAGTATAGCTTATTTTTCAAATTTGTGCAAAAAAATCTGAAAAAATTTCCAAAACTTCAGATGTTGATATCCTGCTGACGTTGGCCTTGAAGGACAAACAAGGATTTCTCAACCTTACAAGAAGTTAAGCTTCTCTCCGAGAAGCTTGAGGAATATTGCTAGACCACCTGCTTTATTTGAGCTAATATAGCACACAGCTCGTAAAAATCAGAAAATTGATTTTCCTATGGGACTAACCCCGATCGGGAGACGGCGAGTCTTCAATCAAAATTGTCCTCATATATAAGCAGAAAAATAGCCCTATTCCCAAAATCAAAACTCTAGATTAATCATTACAAATGATTACAATATGATTTGATTAAGCATAATTCAATCAAGGCCAAAACAGCTAATCTGGATACCAGAACATTCCCTTAATACCCTCTGGGTCAGAGATAAAACCTAAATTATGGTAAAAATCAACAACATGAGGGTCTGCAAATAAGGTAATGTTGCTGATATCCTCACTGCGAAGTTTTTTGATGATGTACTTCATCAAAGCCTTACCCAAACCCTTACCTTGGAAGTCAGGGTGGACAACCACATCCCAAAGAGTGGCATTAAAAGCATGGTCAGATGTTGCTCTAGCAAAACCAATCAGTCTACGCTGACTGCCCCGCATTTGCCACATAGAGACCACAAGAAAACTATGTTGAATGGCCTTTTTGACTTTACGCAATGGGCGACGAGACCAACCAACGGCATTACAAAGCTCTTCGAGTTCATAGATATCTATGTCTCGATCCGTACTAAAAAAGATACGCCCATTACTTCTATTAGACGAACCAACAGCTTTAGCAGAAGTATTTTCTCGCCCAATAGTTGTGTATCCTTCATAATCTAAATTTTCAGTCTGAGATGTTGGCTCAGACCCGGTAAACAAATTTTTCCAAAAACCCATGCAGGCGTGGTTAACTTAGTAGAAGTTGGATGACATTATTAGATAGTATATATCCCGTTCCCTCTCTTCGATTATGGCTCCGGGTTTAAAATCATCAACACTAGAACTGTTAAAACGCTTCAACCGAGCGTTTCCCCAGTTTTATGAACAATTTGTCAGTAGTGATATTCAACTGCAAAACCTGAAATTAGCATATCAGTTGTATAGAAGTAAACAAGCTGTAATAGAGCTAAAAACAGAAGGCAGTAAAAGTGCCCTGCACTTTACCTATAGAAATCAATCATTCTTGCTCAGTGACATTTTTGGAGTATTAGCAGCTTATGGACTAACAATTCACAGTCTCAGTTTGTATGGACAAATTTACCCACCAATGTTGGTCTTTATCAAATTAGTTATATCTAGGGGAGGTAAAGCATTAACAGAGAAAACCTCAGAAAATGTTTGTCGTGCCATCCGTGAATCACTAGCAGGCCACTTTGAGGTAGAAGAAATGTTAGCTGTCGAATTTAATCTAGATAGTGGTTTAGAGGAAGTAGCAACAGAATTTTATGTTGATCCTGTATTTCATCTACCAGCACTATTAATTGAAGCAGATAACCAACCAGGTCTATTCTATAAAGTCATGTATGCCATCTGGCAAGAAGATTTGCTAGTGGTTAATGCTAACTTATTAGTTTGGCGTGGCCGAACTCGCCTAATTCTCTATCTCTTAGGGCCTAATGAAAGTTTAATCCCTGAATACTTAGGTCAAAAAATTGCGGAAGGTATGCGACAGAGATTAATGGGACAAAGATACTAAATTAATTAATAATTAATAATTAATAATTAGGGTTGGCGCTCAAAAGTCTTTTGACTGGGGTAGGGAATAGGGAATAGGGAATAGGGAATAGGGAATAGTTAAGAGTCAGGATAAATCGGAATTATAGAGGAGGTAGAAGTCAGCATTGTCCCTGAAAATTTCCCCCAACTCTTGCCCAAAATCCGTTCATTTTTGAGCATATGTCAGCTAAAAACTTGGTAATTTTTTCCACAAAAATCAGCCTAAAGCCTTTATCTATCAATCCTTTGACATTTAATCACCCAAACTTAATTAGGGTTTGCGCTCATAAGTCTGATGGTGGGGTTAGGTCGGAGGGAGTAGGGGTAATTCATGAATTACCCCTACGAGTCAAGAGAATTACCCCTACGAGTCAAGAGGAAAGGGGAGTTCCACAAGAGGCTATCTAAAAAATAGCCCCTTAATTTTTCTGTCTTCCTTTACCCCACCCATCCTCACTTTTTCCGCCTTTTTCACTCAAAAGCTGGCACTTTTTTCCACAAAAAAATACGAGATTTTGAGTTGATCAAGCCCAAAAAGTTAGTATTTGGGCAAGAGTTGGGGAAGTTTAATCAAGGGATAATTTTTCTGAATACCTTCTATAGAACCCCTAAGCGGCTCTATAAAATTAGCTGGAGAGATCGGGGGACGGGGATATGGGGATATGGGGATATGGGGAGATTGGGGCTATTTTTATACTTTTTTCCCTATTCTATTTCACCGAAATTCTGACTCCGCGCCTCCGCGCCTCCTGTCTCCTGTCTCCTGTCTCCTGTCTCCTGTCTCCTAATCCTCACTTTTGCAAAGATACTGTTAGGGGTTCTATAGAAGCCATTTGTATCTATTTAAAAATAGACGCGGAGACGCGGAGATGCGGAGACGCGGAGAGAGGGAGAGGGGGAGACACACTAGACGCACCAGAGGGAGGGGGAAACGCAGGTCTTTGAGGACACACCAGAGTCGGAGACACACTAGAGAGAGAGTGTGTGTCACCCTGTCCTCGTGTCACCGTGTCCCTGTGTCTCCCTAGATACCAAATGGGTTCTATACCCCCTACTGCCATCTACTGAAATGAAAACCGCTGTAAATGTTTCAGCAGAGCATTATTACTGCTCAAAATACGGCAATGGATCTGTTAACCCCAACTCCTGAAACGCTGCTAAACGCAACCTACAAGAATCGCATACACCACAAGCTTTTTCTCCACCCGCATAACAAGACCAAGTTTTTTCCCAAGGTACTCCTAAATTATTCCCCAATTGAATAATTTCAGTTTTTTTCATCTCCAGCAGTGGGGAAACAATAGCGATCGCTTCTCCTTCTCTTCCCTGTTTAGTCCCCAGTCGAAACACTTCCTGCATTGCTTGAATATAGTCGGGGCGACAGTCAGGATAACCAGAATAGTCTAAAGCATTCACTCCAATATAAACCCGACTCGCATTCACAACTTCCGCATAAGCAAGGGCAAAACTCAGAAAAATAGTATTCCGCGCTGGAACATAGGTAATAGGAATACTTTCTGACATTTCCTCAACAGAGCGATCGCTAGGCAAATCTATTTGATGATCCGTTAATGCTGAACCTCCCCATAATCTCAAGTCAAAACTAACAACATGATGTTCTATTACACCGACACTTTCAGCAATTTTTTTAGCTGACTCTAACTCTCTACGGTGGCGTTGTTGGTAGTCAAAGGAGATAGCATAACATTGGCAACCATCAGCTTTTGCTTGATACAAAACCGTTGAAGAATCTAATCCTCCTGATAATAAGATAACTGCTTTCATTTTACTATTTATCATTTATTTAATCATAACTATCTGAACCGTCATAAAAATGAAGTCTACCATAACCTAGAAAATGACCATGAGGTTTTTCTCCCGCAGGAAAAGCAGTTACTCCAAATAAATATATTCCGCCATATCTAGGAGTCCGCACTGGACGTAAACCAATTGTAAAAGTTTTGCCTGGAGGTACTGGAGGATTGAAAATTACTGAGATGGTATCAGTTTTCTTGTCTACCGTTACTTCCTCAACAGTTAACTGTTGACCTTTATTCCGGTGAGTTCCTTCAAAAGCGATAATTTTGTCTGGGTTATATCGAATATTGCTGGAACCTTCAGTTTTACTAATTTTTACCTGTTTTAATGGTACTCCTGCATCCGGTAATAAACTCAGAGTAAAATAATAGGTGGCACTCCAAACATAAGTTTCGCTACGGGTAGTTACTGCTGTAATTAAACGAGGTGGTTGAGCAAAATAAACTGTACCGTCTTTTGTTTCAATTGCTAAACTAGGAGTTAGGAATAAGAAAAAAGAAAGAAGGAACAGATATAAATTTTTCATTTTTATTAATCCAGATTATATAGCGGTATGCGCTAGGGAACAGTAGACTTTTAAAGGATTGCATAATTTATAAATGTCCTAAGCAATTAACCTAGTGCCATAATATAAAAAGCTGATGGGGTAAACATTTGAGGCATTATTTGTCAGACAAAAGGGGAAAAATTGGGTGATAACTGTTCCAATTGTATTCCCTGAATCTACCATTTTTCCTGTAGGGACGATTCGCGAATCGTCCCTACTTCCATATTCCCTACTTCCCTATTCCCTACTCCCCTATTCCCTACTTCCCTATTCCCTGCTCCCTACTCCCTACTCCCTTCTTCATGCCATTTTCTGTACAAACAAAATCAAGGGGTTTATCCCAGGAATCTATTGGCAAATCTTCCAAATAAGCAAATTCAAATACAATCCCAATAGTCGGTTTTGATGCCCATTTTTCCTGACTTAGCATCCGATCGTAAAAACCACCACCATAACCTAAACGATAACCATCAAAATTACAAGCAACAGCAGGAACTAAAATTAAATCTACTTCTGATGCTTCTAATAATGGTGCATTTGCTTCAGGTTCTATAATACCATAAGCACCTTTTTGTAGAGAATTTCCTGATTGCCAAATATGCCAAGATAGAGATTTTTTAATACACCGTGGAAAACCCCAAGTTTTACTATAATTTTTATTAGAAAATTTTGTTTTTTCTACCGTATTTGTAAATAATAAACTCAGGTCTGGTTCCTGACGGAAACTAAAGTAAGCTAAAACAGTTTTAGCATTTTGGAATAGAGAGAAATTTTGTAAGTGGCAACAGAGGCGATCGCTCTTTTCTCTCCATTCTTTTTCAGATATAGATTGACGTTTTTTTAATAATGAACTTCTTAATTCTTTTTTCAGCATTAATCTAGTAAAATTACAACTATAATTATAAATCTCTGCTCGTCAAAAATCCAATCAATTATCCCATAGAAATAATAAATTTTTTCTCCCTACTCCATCTTTTCTGAAAATGTCTAATAATTAATAATTAGACATCTCCACAAATAAAAATGAAATCAATTCAAGATATGAAATCAACAATTATTTCCCCTCCACCGGAGGGGTTAGGGGTGGGTTCCCTATTCCCTGACTTCTGCAAAAAGTCTATTGATTATTCTTCTTCACTTTGATTATTTTCATTACCATTAGTTTCATTTCCATTAGGTAGAGCAAAAATATCTAATGATAATTGCTGAGGTAGCTGATCTAGCTGGAAATATTGATGAAACTTATCTGTCACTTGTAACCAATAAGAACGAGATTCCTTTTGACGACGTTTCCGCACAAATCCTAAAGCAACAAGTTCTGGAACGTGCTGATAAACTCCCGAACCACGAATATCTACTAATTCTGATTGAGCAATACCTCCCTTGAGAGCGATCGCTGCTAAAGTCCTCAGAGTACCAACTCCTAACTCTGGTTGAATCAAACTTTCTGTCAACTCTGCAAAAGCAGGTTTCAGTTGCAGAGTGTAACCTTTTTCCGTTTCTACAATCTCCAATGCAGTCTGTCGATGAGCATATTCTGACATTAATTCGATGAGGGCATCTTTTACTTGGCCACGATCGCATTTAGCAATTTCCGCAATTTCAGAAATGGAGATGGGTTGTCCCTTAAGATATAAAATTGCCTCAATTTTGCTAGGAAGACTATCCATTTCCTATCGTTACACTTATGTACTGCCATCGAAAAACTTCGTTAGTGAAGTCTTCTAGAAATTCTTTATACCATATAGCGATGATTATGTCAAGTTTAGTCTTTCTGGCAAAAAAAAATAATAGACATCTCCATAAAAGAGGGAATAGGGAGCAGGGAGTAGGGAGTAGGGAAGAAGAATTAATAATTTCTTCGTATGGGATTGATTTTATTTTTAATTATCGGAGACCTCTAATAGACATCTCCAATAATTATCAATAGGGCGATTGGCCATATAGCCTGACGGCATGGGCTTCGCCTAGCGCCCCTACAGGTGATGTATATCTTCTGATGTTGCGTAACTTCTGGCTTTGATTATAAACAGTTTTATGGTATTATAAAAGCTTGTGTGTATAAAACCAATCCAAGTCCATGCCAAAACTTAAAACTCGCAAAGCAGCAGCTAGACGCTTTAAAGCTACAGGGAGTGGCAAAATTAAACGTCGTAGAGCATTTAAAAGTCATCTATTAGAGCATAAAAGCTCCAGTCGTAAGAGTAAGTTGTCAAAAACGACCCTTGTCCATGAGACAAACGAAGAAAATGTACGTTTAATGTTGCCATATTTGTAAAATCTTAAAAATTTTAGGAGATAAATTATGACCAGAGTTAAAAGAGGTAATGTTGCCCGTAAACGCCGTAAAAAAATTCTTAAATTAGCCAAAGGATTTAGAGGGGCACAATCTAGACTATTTAAAGTTGCTAACCAACGAGTAATGCAAGCATTACGCAATGCTTATCGCGATCGCCGGAAACGGAAACGGGACTTTCGTCGTTTGTGGATTGCTCGGATAAATGCTGCTGCTCGTCAACAAGGTGTGAGTTATAGTCAATTAATTGGCAATATGAAAAAAGCCAACATAGAAATTAACCGTAAAATGTTAGCACAACTAGCAGTTTTAGATCCTGACACTTTTGCAAAAGTTGTGGAGTTGGCAAGTCAAGCCAAAGGATGATAGAAACTAGGGAATGTCGGGAGTCAAAGTAAAGAGCGCGGAAATTTCTAAATCCTGTTTTGCTGCGCAACATGGAATTCGGAGTTCCGGAGGAAAAACCCTTTAATAATCTGCTATTCCCTATTCCCTAGCGCAGCCTTATAAATAAAATTAAAGTTAATCCTGAGTCAAAATTATGAATAGCACTCTACCAATTTTATACCTATTAATCCTGTTAATTATATTGTCTATCACATCTATATTTGTGATTTTACAGATTACAAAGACGAGAAAAACTGAAGGTCAGCTTTCTAATTTGAAAAATAAGCTAACAAAAGAACAGGGAACAATAGATGAATATTATGAGCTTGCCAGTATATATTTAAAAAAAAAATTATATGTTCAAGCAATTGACTTGTTTCAAAAAGCTCTGAGATTAAAAGACTCAGAAAACCAAGAAACTCTGCCTAAAATCTATAATGGTCTCGGTTTTGCCTACTTCATTCAAGAACAATATGATATTGCCATTAGACAGTATAAAGAAGCATTAAAAATAGACCCGAACTATGTAACTGCTTACAATAATTTAGGCCATGCTTATGAGAAGAAAAAATTAACTGCTCAAGCATTAGAAGCTTACGAATCAGCATTAAAATATGACTCAAACAACGATACTGCCAAGAGACGTGCAGAATCTATGAGAAAACGTTTAACACCATCTTCTTGATTTGGGGGAAAAGAGGGAGTAGGGAGTGGGGAGTAGGGAGTAGGGGGTTTGGCGACCAAACCCCTACCGTTAATGAAGTCAAAAGTCAGAAGTCAGAAGTTGTTTTTGTAAAGGGGATCAGAGCAACGCTCCAAAAGCATTTTGCCTTAAAAGTCAGGGCTGCGAGACCCAATTATTGTGGTATAGCACTACGTTAATAGGTTAGGACATTTATAAATCCTGGAACCCTTTAACAGTCTACTATTCCCTATCCTCTATTCCCTATTCCCTATTCACGCTTCGCGTAGTGCTATAACATTTAATCTCCCAAACAAATACCCATACTTCGAGCAGTTTTGATTAAAGTATCATCAGGTTCCACAACTCTGTATTTCGCGATCGCCTCCTCAATAGGGACACTGGAAACTTGTCGATTTTGCCAGGCTACCATCCGGTCATATTTCTCTTCAGCAATTAAGTCAACTGCTGCTACTCCGAAAGCTGAAGCAATTAAGCGATCTGTATGATCGGGAGTACCTCCTCGTTGAATATGTCCCAAGACAGTTACACGACTTTCTGCACCACTACAAGCAGAAATTTTATCAGCTAGATATTGACCGATACCACCCAAACGAGATTGACCAAAAGAATAGTTCATTGTTACTGGATCTCCATTTTCAGTGCGAACCGCCTCTGCTGCAATTATCAGGCTGTAATTATAGCCTAAAGCCTGACGTTTGCAGATGTAGTTACAAATATTTTCTATTTTGTAAGGAATTTCTGGAATCAAAATGACATCTGCACCGCCAGCAATACCAGCACTCAGAGCAATATGGCCTGCATCCCGCCCCATTACTTCTAAAATTATAACTCGGCTATGACTAGCAGCAGTAAAGTGTAAACAGTCTAATGCTTCTGTGGCACTTTTGACAGCAGTATTAAAACCAATTGATATCTCAGTACAGCTCACATCATTATCAATAGTTTTAGGAATACCAATTAAATTCAAGTTTCCCTGCAAGGCAAGTTTGCGGAGAATAGCAAGACTACCATCACCCCCAATACCAATCAAAGCATCAAGGTTGAGTAGATGATAGCCTTCGATAATTTCTGCAGAGCGATCGAGTACAGTGCCATCTGGCATGGTAAAGGCAAAAGGATTACCTTTATTAGTAGTTCCCAGAATAGTCCCACCTGCTGTTAACAAAGGATCAATGTTTTCAATCTCTAGTTTGACAGCATTGGGTGGACGTTCCATCAATCCCTGAGTAGCTTGGCGAATCCCAAAAACTTCCCAACTGTAGGTTCCTACTGCATGGTACACCACAGCCCGAATTGCCGGATTTAAACCTGCACAATCTCCTCCACTGGTAAGGATACCAATACGTTTGTGTTCTACCATAACTAAGATTCTTCTATATAGTTTGCATTAGGTTTCTATATTTTCAACTATATAGTTGAAGGTATATAGAAATCTATTTTAGACTAAATCCAGTTACGAAAAATTACATAAAATATAATAAAAACTTTTATTATATCATAATCTGAGTGATTAATCCTTTAACTTAAAAATTTTGTTGGCAAATGGTATGAATATTATTAAGTAAATTTAACTCCCCCGGCGGGAATTCCCGCGCTCTCCTTTCGGGGGAGCGTCGGGAGTATGTCAATCTAATATCTTTTATATTATGTGGAATAAAATTGCTGAACATATCACCCAAGTAACCGGAGAAAAATTTGAAATCACAGACCATCTTTCAGTATCTGGAGGTTGTATTAACAGTGGTTATCAAGTTACAGATGGTACTAGCAGGTATTTTGTTAAACTGAATCAAGCGTCCCAAGTAGCAATGTTTGAAGCAGAAGCATTAGGGTTAAAGCAAATGTGGGAAACTCAAACTATTAGAGTTCCTCAACCCTTATGTTGTGGAACAGTAAAAAATAACTGTTACATCGTCTTGGAATGGTTAGAATTAGGTGGTCGCGGTAACGATAAATCTTGGGAAGAAATGGGTAAAAAGATAGCTGCTTTACATCGTTATCAAGGTAAGGCTGAATTTGGTTGGAATATTAATAATACTATAGGTTCTACACCACAGGTTAATACATGGGTAGCAGACTGGGTAGAGTTTTGGGTAAAACATCGTATCGGTTATCAGTTAAAATTGGCAAAGCATCATGGTAGGAGTTTTCATCAGGGCGATCGCTTGCTGAAAGTTATCCCAGAATTATTAGCAGGTTATCAACCTCAACCTTCTTTAGTTCATGGTGACTTGTGGGGGGGAAATGCTGGAGTTACTGTAGATGGAGAACCTGTAATTTTTGACCCTGCTACTTATTGGGGCGATCGCGAAGTTGATATTGCTATGACTGAATTATTTGGCAGTTTTCCTAGTGCTTTTTATCGCGGTTACAATCAAGCTTGGGCTTTAGATGATGGTTACAAGCAGCGCAAAACTCTTTATAACTTATATCATATTTTGAACCATTTTAATCTATTTGGTGGTGGTTATGCTTCTCAAGCTGAAAGGATGATTGAACAAATTTTATCATAAAGTTTAGACTTCTACTGAGATACAGTCTAAGTTTTGGGAATTAGGTTTTGAGGAGCAAATAATAAAAAAATTAGAGATTATATAGAATCCGGTTGAAAAGTCGTCCGCAGCGATGATAGGAAGCAATCTCGCATAACCCCTGATATTGCTTCCTCCCACTCCGTTCCAGTCGCCATGAATTAGCGATAGTAATTATCCAGATTCTATATTAAAGCGATCGCTATTTAATATTTTTAGCATCAATTTTTCTCCTAATTCCTTATCTTTGTCAACAGTAATATAAAATGTGGTTGAACAGTAGTCATTGCGACGATAGGAAGCAATCTCATAGGTGCGCGGAGATTGCTTCCTTCTACTCCGTTATAGTAATTATCCCGATTCTATAGAAGCCATTTGGGACCTATAAAATTAGCTGGAGAGATGGGGAGATGGGGAGATGGGGCTATTTTTATACTTTTTTCCCTATTCTATTTCACCGAAATTCTGACTCCTGACTCCTAACTCCGCGCCTCCTGTCTCCTGTCTCCTAATCCTCACTTTTGCTCATATTCCAAATGGATTCTATATAACTTTTCGCTTTTAACAATTCGATAGGATTTTCTCTAGGAAGAACAAGCAAGTAATGTCATCAAACTTTCTATTGGTTCAGATATTAATATCTCAGAATTGAAAATTAGATCATTAGATATCACATTTAAGGAAAATTTAGTTGTAAATATATTGTAAATAGAGACAATTAGCAATTTTTGACACAGGATTTTCTGATTTTCTTCTACTAAAAAATCTCTACTTTTTTCGCCAATAAAACATCTTTAGCTAGGGTTTGCGGAAAAAGTATTTTGGTGGAGGGGAGGAATCAGGAGTCAGGAGTCAGGATAAATGATTTATAGAGGAGGAGGTAGGAAGAATAGTCTCTAAATTTTTCTGCTATAGTTAGCCTTTAATGCTAACTTTTTGAACCTCTTGGAGTTAAAAACTTGCACTTTTTCTACACATTTTTTTTTGCAAATAGCCTGATTAAACTAAGCTAGATAAATCTCCTGAAAATTTTTCCAGAAAAAATTGTTGGAAATATTATTCATTATTTTTTCTTATAAAAACCCTAATAACTAAAATTAAGTTTCTAAACCAAGGCTAGTTTCTAGAAATTTAACCTCAATCTTGGCAATCTGTTTTGCTATTTCTTGAAAATCATTTAAAGATTTTCTAGCTTGAGGATCGTGTTTAGATTCAGATACTATCTCCGCAAAAGCACTGAGTTGATTAAGAGCTGTATTTTTATCAGTATGATCGAGGTACTTTTCTAACAAAATTTGAAAATGAGCCATCAGCATTTTATTTGTTGTACATCGAATAATATCCTTCAACTCTTCTACTGAAAATTGCTGATCGTGATTGTTAGGATCAATTTCTAACTGTTCGCACATTTGTTCAATGACTGTTTCTTGAATATTCATTTATATTACTCCTTGATAATTGAGTGAATTAATTCAGATGTACATATAGAGATAATCTCATCCTTTTTTAACTCAACAATCCTATGATAGCCTTTGCTAGCAATGGATGTCAAGTTATAGGTCTAGACCTTTATTATAAAGTAAAATTAATTAAACTTTCTATACCATTGCTATAATGGAATATAGCAATGGCTAGCAAAGGCTAAATTGATGAAAAAACAAAGACCAAGAAACTCTGATGGCACATTTAAAGAAGATCCAGAAGCCTTAACTAAAAAATCTATAGGTCTCAGGATCAAAAAAAAGAAAATGGCCAAATTAGAAAAGATAGCAAAACAGAAGAAAAAATCAATCACCGAAATGTGTAGATTTGTTATTGAGGAATGGCTTGATTCTATTGATTTTGAAGATAAGTCCAAGAAATCTAAAGTTGCGGAGGGAAAGGTTTCAACCTGATTGGAAACTCTCACACCAATCAGGTAGATCAAAATTCAGTAGATAATATTCTCAAGCCTCAAAAACAGAGAGCTTTAGAACTATATGAAAGTGGTCTTAAGTATAAAGAAATAGCTGAAAAGTTAAAGGATGAAGGTTACAGAAACCGAAAAAATAACCCTTACAGTCACAACTCAATTAGAAAATGGGTTAAAGACATTAATCATTAGGGTTTGCGGAAAAAGTCTTTTTTCAGAAGTACGAAAGTAGGGAGCGACATCACGGTAATTCACTAACCTGAGAAATGCTATAGTTATAATCACAATGTACTTAAAAAAAATTGACCATAAAAAGTTAATCCGATTGATTTTTTTCAGTGGAATACTTTTGATTTGCGGTTGCAATATCTACGATCAAACTCAAGCAGAAAAATCATCAAAACTTTTACCTGTAGAATCAATTAAATTACCTTTACCTACTCCTTATTTTACAGAAGCAAAATTAATTGCTGTGGGAGATATTATGATGCACGGTATGCAAATCAAATCTGGTTATAATTCTCAAACAAAGACTTATTCTTATCAGAATTTTTTCACGGAAGTAAAGGATATTTTGTCTGCTGGTGATTGGGTAATTGGTAATCTAGAAACAACTTTAGCTGGGTCTGAATCTAGATATACAGGATATCCTTTATTTAATGCTCCAGCAACCTTAGCTGATGCGATTAAATCGGCAGGTTTTAATATTTTAACTACTGCCAATAATCATTCTTTGGATAGACGAGAAAAAGGTGTATTAAAAACTTTAGAAAATCTGCGCGATCGCGACATTTATCCAGTCGGTACGGCAGCTTCTTTAGCGGAATCTCAAGAAATTTTAATGGTGGAAAAGAATGAAATTTTGATGGCTTTTTTGGCTTACACTTACGGAACTAATGGCATTCCAATTCCTAAAGGGAAAGATTATCTGGTAAATTTAATTGATGAACAAAAAATTATTCAAGATATTAGTAAAGCAAGACAACAAGGGGCAGATATTGTTACAGTGTCTCTACATTTTGGTGCAGAATATCAGCGTCTACCTAATGCTCAACAAAAAGAGTTAGTGGAAAGTTTGGTTAATGGGGGAGCGGATATTATTTTAGGTAGTCATCCTCATGTAGTTCAACCCTATAAAATATTTAAAATTACTGAAGAAAACGGAGAGAATCGTCAGGCAGTTGCGATTTATTCTATGGGAAATTTTATTTCTAATCAAACGAGGAAATACACTGATTTAGGAGTAATATTTCAAGTGAATATTCAGAAAAGTTTTCCAGAAGAAAGAATTGAAATTTCTGCTGTGGAAGCTTTAACTACATGGGTACATCGTTATCGAAAAAATGGGAAATTAAACTTTCGGGTTTTGTCTTTAGAGGAGGTTGTTAATGCTCAAAACGATCCTTTACTTAAGTCTAAAGATTATTCATTATTGGAGAAATATTTAACTCAAATGAATAGTCATATATTGATAATGAATAATTAATAATGAATAATGGATAATTGATAGTCCAGTAGGGTGCGTTAATGAAATGTAACGCACCACCTATCCCAAATATTTCAGGCAAAAATAACTTTCCTCCATAACTGAAGTTAGAATAAGTGTAGGTTGGGTTGAGAGACCGAAACCCAACAACAATCTTTCTTCCCTACTACCTAACGCACAATATTTAGCTGTGTCAGTCTGTTACTAGACTGATACCTTACCTAGAACCACAGCATACAACCCAACTATTTGCATAGGGTCTTCCGTCTCTGACCGTATTCGTATTTGGCTCTGTGTACTGCTTTATCCAGGGCCACGGAGCTTGCACAGGGTCGCCACACTTATTATCATTTTGTTGATATCTGCCGTGCGTATTATTATTTGATACCCAAACAATCTTGCCCGCTTCGGGGTGTACCTCACGGACAACGGAAAGCACTGTATAACTTTTTTTTTGGTGTAATTGAAATACAAAAAATTGTGCTAATTATGAATCTCCCCACACTCCCCATCCCCCCAAAAGGGTACTTTATAAACCGGATTTAGTATTACTCCCATCTTCAGCTTTTAACTCAATTATTTTTGTAGGTATAACTTTAGGCATATTTATTTCAGAGGATTTTAAAGTAGCTTGATTTGATGGTTTAACATAATTATTTTTAACCTGTTCTAGCCAATCAACAATTAAAATTTCTATTTCATCAAAAGTTTGTTCTTTTTGTAATTCTGATACCAACTTACTACTAAAATGTTCTACCAATTTTTCTCTAAGTTTGATACTTACCACATCTGGTGGTGTATCATTTTCATAGGCTTTTTGCGGACTTGTAGCAATTGTATTAGATATTTGTGTGACTAAATTATTAACAATTTTATCAGGTAAGCGACGGACAAAAGGTATTTTTTGCAAACCTTTATATATAGACAACTGCTGTATAGATTTTTCAACTTGATAATGTAAAAAATCTTCAAGATCGTCAGAAATTTCTGGGAGAACTTGACAAGCAGTTACTTGGAATAAACGATTAATAATTGCTTGAATTTTGCCTGAATCATTTTTTTCTACATAGACTTGATCGGGCTGACTTTTTGACTCAAAAATAGCTTTTTTGAGAAAACCTTTGCTCACATTATTTTGCAGCTTCTCAATACCTCCACCCACTAAAACTTGAGTTATTTCCTTAGCAAAACTACGAATTAACTTGAACCGAATACCAGTATATAACTGTTCCATATCTGGTAATTTAACTTTGTGTAAACGAATAAAAGCAGTAATCATTCGCAGTTCAGGTAGCCACGGTTGCAATAAAAAAATATCATACCAACGCTCTTTAATTGCACCCCATAAAGTTAAATTACGACGACGCATAATTACTAACAGACGTAGTAGAAATTCCATCCAAAATATAGTAATCCAAGGTAAGTCTATTAGCCAAAATCTATCAACTAATTGCCCATTTTTATCTAAATTACGAAAATAAAATGAGTACATTAAAAACTGCATATTGTTATCAAAAAAATCTAACTCTTTTTCCCATTGAAATGTTTCTAGATGTTCGCGACTCCAGAATATATTAAATGCTGCTTTTGATGATTTATCTGCCCACAAAATATCTGGGGCTAAATATTGGAGTAAGTTTAATGAATGCAAAAGTTCGAGGGTAGGAGTTAAAGCAATACTGCTGTCTGGGATTTGGCTATAAATATGTTGTTTGATCTGGTATTTTATTTGAGTTAAAACTATAATTTGATTAACGATCTGGAAATAATAATCTCTATTAATTAATTCTGCGCTACTATCTCGTAATCTTTTAAGTAAAGGTTCTATCTTGTCTGATTCTAATCCTTCTTTTTGCAGTATTATTCTCAGTTCGTTAACTGTAATTAAATAATCTTGTGAATCTCGAAATGGCTCTATTCCTTTAATTAAATCATATCGTAATTGCGGTTCATACAATAACATTAAAGGGCGGATTTTTTCGTTGAAAAATTCTAATTGATTTTGCCAACCTGCTGCTTCTAAGTAATCTTTCTGCCAAAATAACTGTAGTGCTTGTGCAAAGTTTTTTCTGTCTATATGATTAGTTAACTTTTCCTCTATTTTGGCTAGGGTACCATAGTCATCTATGATTCTAAAAGGGGGATTATTAATAAATATTTGTACACTACTTAGACGCAAATCCTCTAATAAATTTTCGATATTTGGTGACTGTAAACCTTTTTCTCTTAATTCAGTTTCTAACTTATCTACTTTTTGCAGATATTTTTCTTGGGGAGTTTCCGCAAGTGTTTGTATGTATAAATCTGCCTTCAAATACCAATCACGAAATTGTATATAGGTAATATCAAATATTACTACAATTACGTTGGCAAGAATTAGTAATGCCATAATTCGTTCACTTAAGAATATGAAACGTGAACGGTAAAATTTAGCAGATTTTCGAGGTAGCATAGTTATATAGTTTTAACTGCATCTAATTTAGATTATTTTATAGCGTTTTCATTTGAAATGCGGAAACCTAGTTCTATTAAAAAGGGAATAGGGAACAGGGAACAGGCAATAGTCAAGAACGGGAAATGTCATTAAATACTAGCTTTCCACAAGGATTAGTGGGTAATAAAGACAAGGTTTTTTATGATAAAAAACTGAATCTAGATTTACATCTCACTGGAAAATACTATAGTGCTATATTTATTATTTTTTGACGATTTAGATAGAATTTATATTTATTATAAAGATACTTAGGAGTAGATATTTGAAATATGAGAAAATACTAACTAGCTAATTCTTAAATATTAGATAATGTATGATTAAATAACTATAATAAAATGTTTTTCAAACTTCGTAGGTACGTTGCATGCAACGTACCTACATTTAACAGTATCTATGGTAGCTTTAGCAGTATTAAACATATAGCAATTCCCAAGAAGCGTGAGGTACAAAATTCCTTGGTTTTAGGGAGTAGGGAGTAGGGAGTAGGGTAAGAGAAAAACAACTGTACCTCAGAAAGAGTGAGAAACGCTATACTAATACTAAAAAGCGGTTTATACAGGATGACTAATAAAAAGCTTAATACTTTCTAAAATTGCCTAGAACCAAGTTGCTCAAATTGTTTTAAAAAAATTATTAGACAGTTTGAGACTACACCTAGTTCTAGCAGCTAATAATCAATTAACCAACAGGTTGTAATACCTTAGGAGTAAATTCTAGTCCCATCCAACTACCACCATGATGACTAGAATAATTTGCTTTTTCAATTATATCTAGAACTAAACCAGCTTCCATTAATGGAAAAGGATTAGTATTTTGAGTATTAATAGAATCTAATAAATTATCAATCAATCCATGAAACCAATTTGCATGACCAACATCATCAAAATATGTTGGTACAAAAATATGTTGAACAGGCTTATTTTTTGTACTCAAAAAGATATCATTATTCTCAACACTAATCTCTCCTTCTGTTCCTTGAATTTTATAATAAGCTTTCGGCATTGAACCTAGAGAGCTTAAGCTAATGTTAATCAATTTGCCTTCCCAATCTAAACAAAAAACAGCTAAATCTTCTAGTTGACTATCTGTTTGATTAAGACTTCTTGTATGTGCAGATATACGTTGGGGAAAACCACCAAATAAAGTTTGAGCAACAGAAATTGCATCTAAACCATGGTCAATCATAATACCACCACCAGACAGTTCTTTATTTTTTCGCCAGTCTGGGTTCCATTGAGGTACACCACTTTGAAAACCTGCACCAAATATATTAAAAGATGCAAATAAAGGTTGCCCTATTTCACCTGAATTAATTAAATAAGCAGCATGAACTATAGAAGGAGCAAATTTATAATTATGACATGGATATAAAACTCTTTTTCTTTCGTTTGCTATATTTACTAATTCATAATATTCAGATTTATTTAATACTAATGGCTTTTCACATAAGACGTGCTTATCTGCTGCTAATGCTTGTTTCACATATTCCATATGAAAAGCATTGGGCAAACAAATATCTACTATATCTATTTCGTCAGAGAATTCTTCTAATAAATCACTGAATGTTTCATATACTCGGATATTGCGGTACTGTCGCAGTGCTGCGGCACGTCTCGCTGTTACAGGATCTACTACTGCTGTGAGCTCAATATCAGAACGATCTCTATAAGCTGGTACATGGCTTTTCTCAGCACTATACCCGAAACCAACAATGGCTACTTTCACAATCTAAAATCCTCTTAGTTATATAAATTTTTAACATTTTTTGTAACAAAAGTTATAAGTTTTGTCAAGTATTTTTATTTTGAAGTCCATTCCTTAGTATTTTCGTAATTTTGTTATGAATAATTTTTTACCAATTTAACTTAATAATCTAGTAATTATAACTGAAATAAGTGAAATATTCTCTAGATTTAAAAATCAAAACTCTGAATTATAGATACTCATCTTTAAGATTTATCTGAATATATTTATTTAACTGAAATCTACTTAAACTCAGTATTAAGTATAACTTATCTCAAGATTAGTTTTTATTATATTGATTAAGTTTTAATTATTAAAAACATAGAAAATTAACGAATTTTCTACCTCACCCTTTTGAGGAATTACTATTTTTGATCAAAGTTAATATGGCTATTCTAGACTAAATATGAAAAATTACTAGCAAAAATGCCAACCTAGTCAAGTTCTTCTTCTAAAGTTCTCAAAGTTAGTTAACCCATAATCTCTCCTTTTAATTCACTTGATTTGCTGCATAATTCTTCCCCCCCTTTTTTAATGAGTTATTTGATCAATACCCAACCTTTTTAACTTTCAAG
>JBFRWR010000213.1:0-9063 GCA_051439685.1 Trichodesmium sp. | reverse complement strand
CTTGAAAGTGGCAATCAAACAGGTAAATATCGCGAAGGTTATCAAGACTATGGTAATCTAGTCAGACGAATAGCTGAATCATCTCATCAAAGTTGTTTGTTAATTACCAGCCGAGAAAAACCAGAAGCAATTGATTTAATCGCTAAAAAAAATCAAACTATAAAAGTCTTAGAATTAGAAGGTTTAAATCTAGAAAATAGTCAAAAAATATTTACAGAATATGGAGAATTTTATGGCTCAGAAGATGAATGGAAATTAGTTATTGAACATTATGCAGGTAATCCTTCGGCTTTAGAAGTTGTAGCAGGAAATATTCAAGAAGTATTAGGGGGAAATTTATCTAAGTTTGTAGAAGATTATTTAAAATTAGGACTGCTAAAATTTGAGCAGATTAACGATTTATATGAAAGTCAGTTTAATCGTTTATCTATCTCAGAACAGGAAATTATGTATTGGCTGGCAATTAATTATGAACCAGCTTCAGATACAGAACTAAAAGAAGATATTATTTCATGGCAAACAAAACAAGAATTACTTCAATCATTAAGGTCTTTAAAATGGCGATCGCTCATCAAAACAACCCAATTTAGATATACGATTTTACCTGGCATCAGAGAATATGTTATTGCTCGATTAATAGATGAAATTTGCCAAGAAATTAAGACTGGTGAAATACATTTTTTTAAGAACTATTCTGTCTACAAAGAAACATCGACAGACTATATCAGAGAAACTCAAGTTTGTCTTATTATCCAACCATTAATAGAAAGATTACTTCAGGAAATAGGAGGCAAAATTAATGTGGAAAATAAATTCCAAGAAATTCTATCAAATTGGCAACAAAAATATCCTCAAGCTCCTGGATATTTAGCAGGAAATATTCTTAACATATTGAATCAGCTAAATGAAATATAGTATTTTAATTCAATAAAGTAAAATTGTATTGGATTTCATTCGCCAGAAATTCCTCCTTATACAGAATTTGCAGTAAATTAACTCTACTCCTATGTCTTTTTTTTGCTATAATCTAGGATTACAAATTCTCTGCTATTCCAGATTAAATTTTCTTTTCATCTGCTTAACAGATTGATAAATTTCTGGCAAACGCTTATAAATAGCAGAAGCCTTCAAATAAATCTTATTAGGAACCGCCGGACTACTAGAAACAATCTCTCCCGCCGCCACATCATTATGAACACCCGCTTGAGCAGTAGCGATCGCTCCATTTCCGATTTTTGCCTGATTAGCAACACCTACCTGACCAGCTAAAATCACATTATCTCCAAGTTTCACCCCACCAGCTAAACCAACTTGAGCTGCCAAAGCACAATTTTTACCAATTTTACAACCATGACCAACCTGTACCAAATTATCCAACTTAGTATTCTCACCAATTCTAGTTTCTCCCACCGCAGGTCTATCTATAGTAGTATTACCTCCAACTTCCACCCCATCTTCCAAAACAACCTTGCCAGACTGTTCCATCTTAAACCAACCTTCGGGAGTCGGCACAAAACCAAAACCCTCTCCCCCAATAACTGCTCCACTATGAATGACACAATTTTTCCCTATCTGACTCCTTTCGTGAATGGAAGAGTTAGCGTGTAAAATAGTATTTTCCCCAATTTCCACATCTGGATAAATTACCACATTCGGATAAATACAAACATTATCGCCAATTTTTACCCCCGCTTCTACCACAACATGAGCTGCAAGATAAACATTTTTACCTATTTTTGCTGTAGGATGAATCACAGCAGTAGGATGAACTGCTGGTTTAGGTTGAAAAGGTCGATAAAAAACAGCGATCGCCTGAGCAAATAACAATCTTGGTTCCTTCCCAGACAACCATCCAATACCACGCTCACTTGCCAGACTTTGTAGAGTTTCATCCATCGGCAAAATTAAAGCACTAGCATTTGTAGTTTCTAAATAATTAGCAAATTTTGCCCCCTCAATATAACTAAGAGTACCGACTTTTGCCTCATCTATAGCAGCGATACCTTGAATATCTGGATCGAGATTATAAATTTTTTCCAGACTACAAGCGATCGCCTCAGAACTTAGTTTATTTGCAATTTCACTAAATTTCACAGTTACAATTTCCCACTCCTCACACATATTCTTGGATTATTACCATTTTTCGACAAAAAAATCAACCCAAATCTATTTATCAATTTTAGACTTGGGTTAAGAGTATGTTTAAGCAGTCATTGTTCCCCCTAAATCCCCCTTAATAAGGGGGACTTTCTGTTATATTCCCCCCTTTTCAAGGGGGGCTAGGGGGGATCTAAATCAAAATTCATACTTTTAAACATCCTCTAAATTAGGTTAAATATTTTGATTGAGAAAATATTTCTAACAGTCTATATTTTTTCAATCTATACTAACTATTATTCTGGAGGCTATATAGAATTTCTTACTTTTGTGAAAATTCTATGATTAGTTATATCAAGTCTGATGAATTAGCCATAATAAATTAATTACATTTAGTCAAATAAAGATGACTTATGCTGTAAGCCAAGAAATTTATTTCTTGGCGGATGACAAACTTGTTTAATATTAACTAACCGTTTTTATTTAACAGAAACTGCATTTACATCAACTGTAGAATCAACATTAGTTGCTTCATTAATATCAGATACTACTGCCACATTTTCCCCACGACGTAATTTCATAAAATCAACTACCATTTGAGAAACTTCTGCTACTAATAAAGTAACAATAGCAATATCATCAATTTGTCCGATAACAGGGATAAAATCTGGAGAAATATCGAAAGGACTTAATACATAAGCTAATGTTCCAGCGATAATCCACCAACGATATTTAGGATTACGGATAGTATTACGATACCAAGTATATAGAGATTGAATTGAAAAGCTCATTTATTTATCCTTATATTTAGAAGTTACTTACATTTCTAATAATGTCAGACTTTCAACTATTATGTCAGTGTTAGAATCAACCATCTTTTTTCTAGAAAATTCTCCAGTTAAGCTTCAGGAATTTAGTGATAGGAGTTTGTAGCTATATGTCATTTACAGCAGCACTTTTCTGATAACTGATAACTGATAACTGAAATAATCCCTATTCCCTTTTTTTCAAAAATGCAGCACATTCAACATGAGCAGTTTGTGGAAAAAAGTCCGCAGGTTGTACTTTCTTCAAATAATATTTATCCGTCGAACAGAGAAACTTTAAATCACGAGCTAAAGTAGCAGGTTTACAACTAATATAAACAATTTGATCCGGCAAAATTTCTAACAAAGTCTCTAATACTGAGCGATCGCATCCTTTCCTCGGTGGGTCCAACAAAACTACATCTGGCCTCACTTCTAACTGAGGTAGCAAATCTTCAACTTTTCCATCATAAAAATGTACATTTGTCAAGTTATTAATTTCAGCATTGGACTTAGCTTGTTCTATGGCCACGGGCTGCACTTCTAGACCAATGACCATACTTTTGCTTATTTCCTTTTCCCCGGAATTATTTTCCTTTGTCTGCATCTGGTCCAAATATTTGGCGAGAGGCAAAGTAAAAGTACCAACTCCACAATAAGCATCAACAATAATTTCCTGCCCACTCAAAGCCAACTCTTCAATGACTACTTCCATTAATTTTTCAGCAGCTTTTGTATTTACTTGAAAAAATGTATCGGGAGTTAATTGAAAATTTAAACCACTAAACTTTTCCTGTAAAAACGACCTACCAGCAATACAAACCGTCTCTTTACCAAAAATAGTATTTGTTGTCTGAGTATTAAAGTTCAGACAAACACCGACTAACCAAGAATAATTTTCCAGCCATTTTTCAGCTTGAATTTTAATACTAGGCAATAATTTTTCTAGCTCTTCTTGACTGCTATTTACCACCAAAGTTAATAAAATTTCCCCTGTTTTTTCACCTATCCGCAAAGATAAATGACGTAAAATTCCAGTATGTTTATCCTCATCATAAATTTTCCATCTTCGTCTAGTAATATCCTGTTTTATCTCTTTCAGTAATGGATTTAAACGTTTGTCTTGAATCGGACATTGATTAAGATTAATCAATTTATGGCTACCTTTCTGATAATATCCTGCCTTAACTTGACCTGTTTCAGAAATACCTAAAGGATATGTTGCTTTGTTACGATATCCAAAAGACGAGGGAGATGCTAAAGTCGGTTCAACTTCTGATAATTCTAGTCCTCCTATTCTTTCTAGAGCTTGAATAACTTGATTTTGTTTTGCTTGAAGCTGATATTCATAACTAATATGTTGCCATTGACAGCCACCACACTTGTCCGCCACAATACAATAAGGCTTAATCCGATGGTCAGATATTTCTAAAAGTTCATGTAATTTCCCATAGGCATACTTAGACTTAACTAATGTAAGTCTGGCAAGTAGGCGATCGCCTGGAACTGTATCAGGCACAAATACAACCTTTTGCTCATAACGACCTACTCCATCACCATTATCTGTTAAATCTGTGATAATTATTTCTACTAGCTGACCTTGTTGCCAAACTGATGTGGCCAATTTCTTTTGATTAATTTTCACTAAGTTATAATATATTAAGAAATATTGTATTTACGTCTAATAACTGATACTAATCTTTATTATCTTATAGATTGAATGTATTAGTACGAGATAGGGAGTAGGAAGGAAAAAATCAAGACAAATATATTCTTACCTAATTCCTCACCTAAAAATTTAGGAATAGACTTACCTAAAATTTCTCTCTCTACTAGATTTCAATCCTTTGAAGCATTAATATCAAGTCTAATTAATTAGCCATAATAAATTAGCTATCTTTAGTCATCTTTAAGATGACTTGTGTTGTCAGCCAAAAAATAAATTTCTTGGTAGATAATATTAAGTTGCTAAGGTTTGATATCCATAGGGTTTTAGTTTAAGTCATCTTTTGAGGAGTATGCCATCTTTTTCATATTTGACAAACTGTCTCTTAAGTCTAGTTTTTAATAATCCTGGCTTTTTAAAATTCAGATAATTAGCTCCAGATAACTAATCATTGATAGGTTTATTTTCCCATAAAAATTTTGACACAAAAAACAATCCCCAAAATTTGATGAGAAGGAAAGGCCGTCAGTAGTTAAAATAAAATATAATTCAGCAAATTTTCGATAATTATGAGTGTAGTTAGTCAAGTTATTCTCAAAGCAGACGATGAATTACGTTACCCCAGTAGTGGGGAACTTCAATCCATAAATACTTTTTTGAAAACAGGTGAGCAGCGAGTCCGAATTGCTAGCGCCCTTTCTGAAAATGAGAAAAAAATTGTGGACAAAGCTAGTCAGGAGTTGTGGCGTCGTCGTCCAGATTTTATTGCCCCTGGTGGTAATGCTTTTGGTCAACGTCAACGTGCTTTATGTCTCAGAGATTATGGTTGGTACTTGCGTTTAATTACCTACGGGGTATTAGCTGGCGATAAAGACCCAATTGAAAGTATTGGTTTGATAGGTGTTCGGGAAATGTACAACTCATTGGGTGTACCTGTTCCGGGAATGGTAGAGTCAATTCGTTGTTTAAAGGAAGCAAGTCTTGCTTTACTTGATGATGAAGATGTTAAGGAAACTGCTCCTTACTTTGACTATATTATTCAAGCAATGTCTTAATGAATAATGGATAATGAATAATTGATAATTAATTCATCTCGGTTTAAAGCCTCTCGTTTTTAGGAAAAACAAGAAATAAGATTTCCGCATTAGGTTTAATCTTCTCGGTTTTAGCCAAAGGTAATTTCAGTTAGCCTCCTGCGGAGGAGCTACGCTATCAGTTATCAGTTATCACTGAACCTCCGACTTTAGTCGGAGGTTTGAAATCTTGAAATACTGAATTAAAGATTTTTTTTCATCCCCTTAAAAGGGGAGGATTTGAACCTCATTTTTTGGTAATTATTAATTATCCATTAATGAAGCAAAATACAAATAATATAATGATTGTAGGTTTGTCTGTTCACCCCTACTAAAATTACCCAATTATTAATTATTAATAATTAAATAATTCGCGCCTTGAAGCCTCCCCTTGGATAGGGGACAAAAAGTGCTCTTGAATTTCCCGATCTTCAATTCCGTAACGGTTAAAACCATCTTGTAATTATCAATTATCAATTATCAATTAATGAACAAGCTACTGATTTTTCTACTACTTTTAATGTTACAAATTGACGTGCGGAAGGTGGGATATAAGGGTAAGTGGCTTTTTTGTCCAAAAAAAAGTGCCAGCTTTTTCCTGACTTAAGCTGAAAATGTGAGGATTTTGAGCAGACAAGCGCTGAAAAATTTAAGGACAAATATATCCGACTACATTATCTGTAATTTCCATTTATCCTGAATCCTGTACGGTTAATTTCCTACCCTTACCCATAAGATTTTTTCAGCAAACCCTATTTAAAAAGGATGAATTTGAGTAGTAAATATCAAGTTGTGAGCAAGCAAAATGAAATAAAAGTTTTCTAGTCAGCTTCCTCAAAAAAATATAACTATTATATTTGAAATCTATTTTCAAAGTTGACAAGACTTACGCCAAAATATTAATTAATATTAGCATCCGGTGATAAGCATATATGTTGATAATTACACTCCAATATTCAATCTTCCCTACTCCCTCACTCCTCCAACTATATAATAAGTATTCAACCGGATTTGATCTAAGGGTTGAAAATGATATAAAACCCCAAGACTGACTAATTTAATAAATTCAGATAATCAGAAAAACTAGCAATATTCGTAAGCATTCAGCAATCAGAACTCAGCAATCAGCTAATAGCTTCATTACAATTAGAGTTGATAACTATATATAGTCGCTATTGTGCTTCAATTCTCTGGTTAAAAATATAGTAGTATAGTAGAAATTCAGCAAATGTTTGCTTTATTAATTAAAAAGCTCATAGCTGTTTAGCTAGCGCACAACTTCGTTAACGCTGCGCGACATGTTTGCGGAGCATTCCGTCAGGAAAAAGCGTTTGTGCAGCATTCCGATAGGAAAGATCCTCTGTTTGCCCAGCATTCCGCAGGAAAAGAGGCTAGCTCATAGCTGTTTGCGCAGCATTCCGCAGGAAATGCTTAGCATATTCTTTTCTTCCTCCTTACTGACTTGTAATTAAAAAATTATCAGAATTGCCAAAAAT
The DNA here is from genome assembly GCA_051439685.1 of Trichodesmium sp. GTDB lineage: Bacteria > Cyanobacteriota > Cyanobacteriia > Cyanobacteriales > Microcoleaceae > Trichodesmium. The sequence continues at coordinate 1,925 of JBFRWR010000213.1, read as the reverse complement.
ATAACATATTAAATATTGCAAATATATAAACCAGTAAATTATCAATGGCAACAACAAAATCTCTCCGCCAAAAATCTCGCAAAGTACCAATATTTGAAAGAATAATGGCACTTTTAGCCCTAGTAAATTTAACTCTAGTGCTATTCAATATCACCTATATCACTTTTAGAGATTTCTATTTTATTCATATTCCAGAACTTACAGAAATATATGATCCAATCAAAGGTATTCAACCTAATCGAGACACAGAAAAATACTTAAATAACGTCACCAAACTCAAAGCCACAATTCCTCAAGGTAGTAATTCTTTAGCAGTGAAAAAACAGTTAGAAGAATTACGAGAACTAAGTGTCGAAATGATCGATCAAAATCCTTTTGCAGTTGCGAATAAAAGTGGCTCATTAGAAAAAATAAAAAATCGGATAAGAGATCGAGTTCCTAATCCAGAAGATTCTGCCAAAGAATCATTTATAACATTCTGGAGTGCAGAATACTTAACAAAAAAAGGATGGATTGAAGAACTTAAATGGTTTGAAAAAGAAATAGAACCATTAATTGCTAAAAATTATTATAGAGGTATCGGTGAAAGTGGAGGATTAACTGATTATTTTGGGATAATTGACCTACCATTTATAATTATATTTGGTTTGGAATTTTTAGGCAGAACATTTTTAATTAGTCGTCGTTATCCTAGTGTAAATTGGCCGGAAGCTATGCTTTGGCGTTGGTACGATATTTTTCTACTACTACCATTTCTCCAATTTTTACGAATAATTCCTGTCACAATTCGCCTTAGTGATTCTCAAATTATTGACCTCGAACCTATCAGGGCGCAAGCGAGTCGAGGTTTCCTTGCTGCTATTGCTCAAGAACTAACAGAAGTAGTAGTAATGCAAGTAATTAATCAAGTGCAAAAAGACGTTAAAAATGGGGAATTAGCCAAACGAATATTTTCATCTCAACAACAAACTTATATCGATCTAAATAACATTAATGAAATAGAAGCGATCGCCACCAGATTAGTACAAATAACTGTCTGTCAAGTAATACCTGAATTACAAGCAGATATAGAAAATTTAATTCGTTATAACATAGAAAAAATCATCCAAGAATCTCCTACTGTTCAGAGATTTCAACAACTACCAGGAGTAGGAAATTTAGCAAATCAACTATCAGAAAGATTAGTCAAAGAATTATCAAATATTGCCAGTCAAGGACCGCAAAATGCCTATGAAACAGTTAAGTTGGCAATGGAAGATGTTGAAGGAACAAAATTATCTACTCAGTTAGTTCAAAACTTTGGTAAAGCATTAGGTAGAGAATTACAACAGGAACATACCTTAGAAGAACTTCAATCTTTATTATCAGCATTTCTTGAAGAAGTGAAAATCAATTATGTGATGCGAATGAGCGACGAAGATGTAGAAAAAATTCTAGAAGAAACAAGACAATTACAACTTAAAGCCAATAAGTCTTAAAAGGTGTCATAAATCAAATAAATTTGCTGTTGAACACAAAAGCTGAGAGACTTTTTTTGAATAATTAATAATTAATATATAGCAATGCTATTTTATTCGTGGTAAAAATCTTACTGCTTTTTAGGGAACAGGGAACAGGTGGGAGTTTCAACTTTTTTATTGACTTTTTAATTTGTTACAACCTATTTAGCATTGCTATAGCAATTCCCAAAAAGTGTGAGGTACAACATTCCTTTTTTTGGGAGTTGGGAAGATGGGGGAATGGGGAATACCAAATCAGAAAAACAACTGTACCTCATCCTTCTTGATAAACCCTATATTTAACTCTTATTCTCAAGCAGAAGATTGACTAAAAGTATTTTTTTGAATCCATGAATTTAGAGGTTTTATACTTTAATTTTTCGGGGAAATTGTCAAATAAATCTTAAGCAAGATAATATAGCAATC
>JBFRWR010000212.1:0-7538 GCA_051439685.1 Trichodesmium sp. | reverse complement strand
ATTTTCTAGGTGATACTTACTCATATCTACGTCTAACTCTGCCACTACTTTTTCAGCTAATGCGGTTTTACCAATACCAGAAATGCCAACAATAATAACAACCCGACAATTATCTTTAATTTTATCGGTTAATTCAACAACTAAATTTTCTCGCCCCACCCAAGCATAATCATAAGCAAAAAAATCTTTTTTATTACTTCGAGATAGTGGGTTATTATCTACTATTTCTTCCCAGTTAACTCCTACAGTTTCACAAATGCCAATAAACACATCTCGATCTATTGGAATTTTCCTCCAAAAGCGTTTCAAGCTTGCATCAGCAGTATGAGCTTTTTCCCAACCCGCAGCAATTTGTTTTCTTAAACCCTTCTTTTTTCTAGCCAGATCAATAATTTTTATCCCTTGTTCAGATGCTCTAAGAGTAATTGCCATTTTTGTATTTTCTAGTTAATTTATACATCTTTTCTTTTATAACATTTATCCAGTGTTTAGTCGGCTCAATTTTGACTCACTTTTTGATTAAGTGCTGAGAATGAGATAAAAATGTATCTATAACAGAGCTATAAATTATATTTATTTAACTCAGGATAGAAGTTGTAGAACATTAATAGAAATCAAAGAAAATGAACAACTTCTATGTCAGTCCTGAACATCAAATTATTGTTGACGAACTAATAGAAACTCAAAGACATTATGGCTATCAAAAGGGATGGATTTATTACAGTCTTTTAGAAGATAAACGCTCTAAATTTTTCACATTAGGAGACTGTTTAAAAATTGCATCTAAACTCGGATATAAACCTGGATGGGGTTGGCATTTATGGCGAGAAGTTCAATGATTATAAATTGATTGAAAAATCTGGGGGATAGGTCTTATCCCAATCACCAAAAGTAATGCTATACTTGGGTGGCAATTCACTTATTAAGTAATTAACGCAAGCCAAATAATTTTTTTGATAATTACTGGTTAGTTAATGTTAATTATTCTGATGTTTAGTTCTATCGTAGGAATGTTGTCTCACAAATTTGATCGATGGTATTATTCCCACCTATAAAGTTTTGTTAAAATACAATCAAAACTAGAATAATTTTAATATTTGCTATAATCAATTTAAAAATAGATTACACTCAAAAATCAGTCCCTGAATTATCATAAAATGATGCTGCTTGGGTAGATACTTGGTTGTGACAAGAATAAATAAGATAATTGATAATTGATAATTACCTCTGCCTAAAAGGGAGAAAATTGACTGATACATAACCAATTTTTGTAGTAAGATTTAATTAGGATTTACGCAAAGAAAACCGGTTTATTCCGAGAAACCGGGTTTCTATATCCCACCCGATAGGACACTGATAACTGATAACTGAAAAACCTAATAACTAAAATGACAAATATTACTCCTGAACAAACAACTCCAAAATTGCTAGTTGTTGCTACTGGTAATCCTGGAAAAGTTCAAGAAATGCAAGAATATCTGGCAGATTTGAATTTACAATTACAATTAAAACCTAAAGATTTAGAAATTGAAGAAACTGGAGAAACTTTTCTAGCTAATGCTTGTCTCAAAGCAACTGAAGTGGCAAAAGCAACTGGGGAATGGGCGATCGCTGATGATTCAGGATTAGCTGTAGATGCTTTGGATGGCAGACCAGGAATTTATTCTGCTCGTTTCGCTCCTACTGTTGCGGAACAAATAGAGCGAGTCTTGACAGAGTTGGGAGATAATTCTAATCGTCAAGCACAGTTTGTTTGCGCTTTGGTTATTGCTAGACCTGATGGTACAGTTGCTTTAGAAACAGAGGGAATTTGCCGTGGAGAAATTTTATATTCTCCTCGTGGAAATGGTGGGTTTGGTTACGACCCAATTTTTTATGTTCCTTCAGAAGAAAAGACCTTTGCCGAAATGTCTGGGGAAAAGAAGCGATCGCTCTCCCATCGCGGTAGAGCTTTTGAAATATTATTGCCTCAGATGAAAGAGATGTGTATCTAGTTTTGTCTCCCACATTCGAGACTTCAATTTCTATTGCAGCAGGTTAAAGTCTCTTGGGAGAGTTAGGAGTCAGAATTCAGGAGGAACAGGAAATTTAGAGGAAGTGTTTATTGATATAGAGAATTACTATATTAAAGATTCGAGAAAGATTATGGGAATTTTAGTGGAAATGGTTAGGTCGATTTAGTTTTTGTGAGGGTGGCGATCGCTTTGGAAAATCTAGTTTAGCGATCGCCATTCTTGTCTAATAATTTCTAACAATTAACTAGCAAAAATATTATCCTCTTCACTAAAAGCTTCAGTTTGCTCCCCACAAACAGGACATGATTGATTTCGTTCCCAGTTAGCTCCATACCATCTCAAAATAGAAGGCGTGTTGAAACTATACTCCATTTTCTGCCAACTAGCGTAAGTATCCTCTCGACGATTTGCCCAAATATAAAAATCTGCTACCAAGTCTTCTTCTAGGGAACTAATACCACTAGCTTTACCACGAGAAAGTTCTACTAAAGCTAACTTGACAATCATATTTGAGATTGGCAAAATATCAGATGCCAAACCAACTTGAATCGTTGCTTTAACATCATCATCTGGAACATAGGCAGGAGTTTCAGGTCTCGCTTGTCTAAACTGAGAGACTTCTTCCTGGCGACTTTCAATAAAATCTTTGGTGAAAACGCAACCTAAGCAAGGTCCATTATTTGGACGGACTCTCAACACATCCCCACCGGAAGCACGAGTTAATGCTCTGCCAAAAATAGTCACTATTTTGTACTCCAGAGCAATATTATTAAGGTTAAAACGACTTCTATCGTTATCGGTGGCAGCAATAATTAAATCACAATCTTTTAGGAGAAGTTTTGTTTGCTCAAGATTTTGATTTATGTCAAGTTCTGCAGTTTGCACTTTAATGTAAGGGTTTTTCCCATACAGCAAATCTCTAACTGCGTTTGTTTTGTAGCGACCTAAATCTCCTGTACCACAAATATGCCTGGCAATATTCCCTAGTTCCAGACGGTCAAAGTCTATCAAAACAAAATTACTTACACCTGCTTTAGCAAGCTCTAGTGCTACAGTTGAACCACCACTACCCAACCCAACTATTCCTACTTTGCATTCCTCAAGCACTGAAGTTTCTAACAAACCCTGACTGCGAGAGTAAAGTTCTGAGTAGTCTGGAATAAACTTAACAACTCCCTCGCGAAATTTGCCTTCAAGGTTACGAATAAAAACGCGATGCTTTAATACATCTTCTTCAAGTGCAAACAAAATAATTACAGCAGACTTAACCGCATTACCAGAGATTGTACTGCAGACTTCAGTAGCAACAGCTAACCCCGCTTCTCCTTCTGGGATGCTGGTCAAAAATTTAATTATTGATGTGCAAGGATAACCTGATAAATGTGTTTTCGGTCGAGATGTGTAGACATGAAACACATCCTCTTCATCGAAACCAAATGCTACTGCTTCAAACCTATCTAGTTGAGATTCACGGAAGTGACTGTAAATATCCTGCAACTGGTCTTGATACAGATAAACTAATGGGCAATTCATAAAATTAACTCCCAAAAAAAACCATCTTCGGCAATTTGATCTGCAGATACAGCGTCAGGGTTAGGCATTCTTTCCGATGGTCTCTGTACGACCAACTGACCTGTTGTGGGGTCAAAAATTAGTTGTTGATCTCGTGGAGCTTGACCTTCTTGAGCTGTTCTTTCTAAGTGACGGGTTACATCTTGAGAGTTTGTCATTGATTTTGAATCTCCTGGTATATCAATAATATTTATTCCATGTGAGCGAGAAAATTATCTATAGGTTTGCCTGTTCTTCTATGTCCTTCGAGTGCCTCTAGCCAAATTCGACCTTTCAGTACAACTAGGTACAAAGTTAAGTCAGGAGGCCAGTCTTTGTAATGACAAATACTTACATAGCCATCTCTTGGGCTTAATAGTGTGCATACTTGAACTTGTTCCACATTCTGTCAAGTTTTTACCTAGAAATCCTTTGAGAGGATAGGGGGATGTTACGACCATATCTGGTTGAGAATTGGGATAATCAGAAGGTACATAAATTCGGAGGGTGTAATTATTTCCTGCATTGGTACGAACACTACCCTCTACTCGTGTATTGTTAGAATCTGTTGGATTAATCCAACTAAAACTTGGGAAATACTTTTTTAGTATTTGCCGTTCTGTTTGTAAACGTTGTTGTTGCCCTTTACTCCATGACATAGCTATTACTAATTTTTGCTGTAATAAGTTGTTATAACACCTTGAATTTGCTTGAAATAATCGTGATTACCTCCCCAATGTTTTACGACAAAAGGTTTTTCAGAGTTTACTTGAAGTGAAGGTGAAGATTTAGGAAAATCATCAGGAAATTCTACTCGCCATCGATCATAATTTTTGCTCTTTTCTCGGCGACTTGCTAGAAAAGTAAAATATACTTTCTGTTCCCGATTTTCTTGGAACATTTTGCATTCCTGAAAGTTTTGGTTGCACTGGTCATATATATCCTTTAATATTGCTTGACCTTCTGGAGTGGTATACCACAATTTTTCGGATATTTCGATTGGCTCGGTTGTTACTAAAACTTCAGCTTCCAGAGTTGTTTCTTCAACACTCCAGCTTTTAGAAGGGCGTGAACTTTTATAACCTAAACATGAACTAATAGGAGTTTCTCCTGGCAAAACTACCCAAGCACCAGTTTGATAACTAACTCTGGAGTTTGTGAATAAAAAACAGCCAACATTTACATTCCATTTTTTATTCCTTTCTGAAGTAGGACGTAAGTTAGCAATACAGAGTAAAAACCTAGGAAAATTGTATTTTTCTAATGCTCTAAAAACTGTATTTTCATCACCTCCACTTGGTTGTGCTAATCCTAATTGATGATGAGAATGCCACTCTCCTATATGTTGTAATCCATGCTTGCTTCTGAGAATTTCTCCAGCTTGAATTAAATGTTCTTTATCTTGATAAAAACTGGTTGGATTATGTCGGCTAGTATAGCCTGGGCCAAGAACATATTGAATGACTGGCGCTCCTGAATGAGTCCAAAATCCAAATAAGTCTCCTCCTGTTTCTAGATTGGGATATTCTTCAACCCATCCTGCTATTCTGTCCAATTCTTTCTCATATATGAGAGTTTTGAATTGATTTTGTGTTGTAGTTTTGTAGGCCATTTTGTTGCAGTAATTGAGTTATATATTTACTGATCTAATCTGTCTATAATTGCCAATTAATTACTGAGGGTGTAAAAGATGCGCAATTTCAAGAGCATTTTATTTTTTATTAGCTCTATGAAAGATTGCCAATATAATAAACACTCATTAGTGGTTCATAATTTTTTTTAAATCAAGAATTGGCTTCTTTTACTATTAAATCTTCAAATTTTCAGAATTGACAATCAGAAAATATCACAAAATATCCTCTCTTTTTTGTGCTTCACTACATGATTAAATATGATGAATTTTTTAGGAATTTTGGAAAAACATTATAAAATATCATAAAACATCAGATATAATCTGAAATAATTTCTAAATTAACTTGATTTATGGCCATTGATGAAGTCTTAAGGTTTGTTGATGATGTGGTTTTCGACAAAACTGGCAAACATCTTGATACTCTCCAAGAAGCTATATTACGCGCTACTTGGCAAGGGGAAAAATACTCAAAGGTTGCTCAAGAATACCACTGCACTCAACTTCACGTTGGTAATGTCGCTTCTAAATTATGGCAACTTATTTCAAAGGAATTAAAAGAAAAAATTCATAAGTCAAATTTCCGCGCTGCGATGGAAAGATATCAAGTTTCTAACTTTTCAAATGTATTGAATTTTGAAGGAAGTAATTATGTAAAAGGTAACGTTCACTTTTGCGGAAATACCCAACATCCTCCTGAAACTAAACAAACATCAACCAGTACACAAACAGCAAACAAAAATAATATCCCACTGCCAAAACTCGACCTCCGAGACGCACCAGATATCAGAAAAATATTCTACGATCGCTCCACGGAACTCACTACCCTCAAAACCTGGATACTCAAACATCGCTGTCGTCTCATCACCGTTTCAGGAATAAGCGGTATTGGAAAAAGCACAATTATTCGTCATCTCATCCCAGAAATAGAATCTAATTTCGACTGCATCATCTGGCGCACCCTCCGCACATCTCCACCCCTAAACGAAACTCTCAAAAATTTAATTGAAATTATCTCCAACGTAACAGAAAGAAACCTCCCCAATAAAACCGATGCTCAACTGTCAATGCTCATCGAAAAAATACGCGATATGCGATGTCTAATTATTCTAGATGACGTACAACAAATACTCAACACTGGGCAACTTATTGGTAACTACAAACCAGGATATGAAAACTATGGCAACCTATTTAAAATTATTGGCGAACTTCCTCACAATAGTTGTTTTCTTCTCAACAGTTGGGAACCACCTTTAGAAATTTTCAACTTTATTGATGATGACTCACCAGTACGTTTATTTCAGTTAACTGGTTTAACAGAAAAGGAAGCGCGTGAGATGCTCAATAATAGAGAATTATTAGATCAAGAAAAATGGCAAGAGTTGATAAATTTCTATCAAAGTAATCCTCAATGGTTAAAACTTATAGGAGAGACAATTAAAAAATTATTTGGTGGGAGTGTAGCTCAATATTTGAGTTATCAACCATTATTCTTATGCAGTGAATTAACCAATATTTTAGAGCAGCATTTTCAAAGGTTGTCTGATTTGGAAAAACAAGTGCTATCTCAACTCAGCGAATCAGAAAAATCTGTTTCAGTTTCTCAACTATTAGAAAAAACTCAATTATCGTCACCAGAATTATTTCAAACATTACTATCCTTAGAAAGACGAAATTTGATAGATAAAATTACAGAGGAAAATCAGACTTTATTTATCGTTAAACCTGTATTTAGACATTATATAAAAAATTATATTTCCCACAAATACAGCAATCCTAAATAGGTTGTAAAAAGTTTTATAATACAGGACTTAGGCAGGAGAACCCAGAAATCCGGTTTCTCCTAGACATCTTTTGTTAAAAACAACGATTTATCCTAGAAACCGGGTTTCTTTGCGTAAGTCCTATAATAGTTACAGAGGTTTTCCTGCACGGTAGGATAGACTATAGTAGGGACATACAACGTCTCACTGAAATGACTTCAATCTAACTTAGCAAAAACTGCAACGTCTTAGTTTTGAAATATATTAGAATATTTTAAATTATAGCAAATATTGATTGAAAATGAATTTATATCTAGGACTTGATTTTGGTACTTCGGGAGCGCGTGGTGTGGTTATTGACTCTAACTTTGAGGTTAAAGCACAAACTCAGTACACTTGGCAAAATGCTCAGTTAAATAAATTGCCTGATGTTTGGCAAAATGCTTTGTTTTCTCTCATTTCTGATATTCTTGAAAAAACTGATATAGCATTACGGATTAAGGTTAGGACATTTCTAAATCCTAGAACCCTTGAAAAGTCTGCTACTCCCTATTCCCTACTCCCTACTCCCTACTCCCT
>JBFRWR010000211.1:0-5369 GCA_051439685.1 Trichodesmium sp. | reverse complement strand
CATACATATCATTATTACTTTTCAGTTTTGGTAATAATGTCTCTTCATTATATACTGTACCATTCAGCTCGTCAGGCTTTTGGCAGGGATTGATTAAATTCAAGACTGCTTGGTGAAAAATTTGATGGGAACTCAATATTCCGTCTTGTTTTAGTCGCTTCAAAGCATTGGTAGTTGTCACCATGTCTCGTGCAAGTAGCGTCAGTTCTTGCCCCATACAGTAAGCATAGCTTGAGGTGTGCATGGTAGCATAGCCAGCAAATTCAAAATTGCCACTTTCTAGAGAACTTTGGTATGCTTTGGCAAGAATAGGCAATGTATCTCTAAAATGTGCTTGGCAATGAACTGTACAGACTCCTACCAGCATTATACAGGATGCCTTGATTTCTGGCGCATTGAACTGTTCTACTAAACGCAAACCTAATTTGCCAAATTGATAGGCTGCTTCTATATCTTCAAATAGCCCGTTTAAGAGAAGACCATAAAAAGCATAGCCATAGCCAGAAAACGCCGAATTACCATGAATCAGGGATAGATTTATCAATTCGCAAACCACTAAGGGTAGGAAGGGTGATGCAACTTGATAGGATGGTGTAAATATACTCGCTAACGTTCTGGCGATCGCCAGTTTTTCTTCATCTACCATTAACGGTACTTGCATCAATTCTTCAATACTTCTCCCGTCTATATTTTTTTTCGTTTCTGCAAATGCTTGCTCAATGTCGGAAGAGTCAGGAGATTTGGGCAAATTCACTCCTACTAAGTTTAGAGCTTCTAATCCAATGTCTAGAGCTTCTTGCTTTTTGATTTGCGCCATATAAGCTTGAACTTTGACAGCATAAACTTTCATTTTGTCAACTGCAGTTTTAGCCTGAGACAAAACAACGTTTATCCATTCTTCCATTTGCTGGAAATTGCCATTCAGAGATGCTACTTCAGCAGCCAAGTTAAATAGGTTAAGAGTCAGATCGTAGCGATACTGCCAACTATTAGTGGGTAATAATTCTAAACCTACGTTGAAATAGCCAAATGCTGCTTGATATGCAGCAGATGTTTTGGCTTTTTCTCCAGCAACAAGATTTAGTTCCGCCAGTTCGTAACGCTCTGATTCTGAGGTGAGTAGCTTGATACCATAGTTCAGTTGATTAACAATTGAGAAAATAATTTCTTGATAAGTTTCGGGGGTTTTACCTTGCAATAGCAATCTGCCAATTCTCAAATGAGTCATTGTTTTCTCATCTTCTGGAATTAGAGAATAAGCAGCTTGTTGGACGCGATCGTGCAGAAACTTGTAGCTAACTGTTATCTGTGCTTGAGTTGTCCCTGATGTAGCTGATTGCGGACTCACCAATAATGAGTCTTGATAAAACTTGTAAACTTCATTAATTGGAATTACAAACCCCTCTTTTAATGCTTTCCACAAGTCAGTAGCAGTGTCTGTAGCAGAGGAATTACTCACAGTTGCCAACGTTTCCAAATCAAACTGGTTGCCAATACAAGCAGCTAACTTCAAGATATCTTGAGTCTCTGTGGGCAATTTCTGCAATTGCGTTGCCATGAACTCCACAACATCTTCTGTCAGGGCGAGCGATCGCACTGTCACCATATCACATTCCCAATGTCCTAGCTGAAAATCAAAGGTAATATAACCTTCGTCATGTAATGCTTTGAGAAATTGTGTGGTGAAAAAGGGATTGCCCTGAGTTTTTTGGTAAACCAGTTGAGTCAGGGGTTGCGCCGACACCACCGAACAACTGAGGGTATCAGCAATTAGCTGATTCACATCTGTCAAGATCAACGCTGTGAGATTCAGAATATTGAGGGTAGCCCCTGTTTTTTTCAACTCCTCCAGAGTCAACATCAGAGGATGAGCGGGGAACACTTCATTATCGCGATAAGCTCCAATAATGAATAGATAGCCGATTTTGCTCTCACTCATCAATAGCTGCATCAGATTCAGGGAGGCAGAATCCGCCCACTGCAAATCGTCCAAAAACATCACTAGGGGATGAGCTGGGGTGGTAAAAATGGCAATGAACTTTTGGAATATTAAGTTAAAACGATTTTGGGCTGCACTACCAGATAGTTCGGGGACAGGAGGTTGCTGGCCAATGATACTTTCTAGTTCAGGAATCACCTCAATTAGGACTTGGCCACTTTCACCGACTGTTGCTAGGATTTTGGTCTTCCAACTGGCTAACTCTCTATCTGATTCACTTAGCATTTGTCCGATTAAGCTGCGGAAAGCTTGAACAAAAGCAGAGAAGGGAATGTTGCGATTAAATTGGTCAAATTTGCCTTTAATGAAGTATCCTCGTTTCTGTACAATTGGCTTATGTACTTCATTGACAACAGCAGTTTTACCAATACCTGAAAATCCTGTAACTAGCATTAGTTGTGAAGCGCCATTGGCAACTTTATCAAAAGCTTCGAGTAGTGTTTGAACTTCTTGTTCTCGTCCATAAAGCTTTTCCGGGATGAGAAAGCGATCGCTGACATCCCGTTGTGCAATTTCAAATTCTTGAATTTCACCTGTTTGTTGAAGTTGAGTTAAACAGTATTCTAAATCTAATTTTAATCCCAAAGCACTTTGATATCGACTTTCGGCATTTTTAGCCATCAATTTGTTAACAATATTTGATAAAACAGATGGGATTTCGGAATTAATTTCATGGAGTAAGGGTGCTGGTTTTGCTAGGTGACAATGTACTAATTCCATGCCATCTTCTGAGTCGAAAGGTAATTCTCCACTTAGTAATTCGTAGAAAGTTACACCTAATGAGTAGAAGTCACTCCGATAGTCAATTCCTCGATTCATTCTACCTGTTTGTTCAGGAGAAATATAAGCTAGTGTTCCTTCTAAGACGTTAGGATTTTGGATTTCTTGAGTTTCTCTGGGTAATAAGGAAGCAATACTAAAGTCAATTAATTTAACTTGTTTAGTTTCAGGATGAATTAATATATTACTAGGTTTAATATCTTTGTGAATAATTCGTTCTTGATATAAAATTTGTAGAGCATCACATAAAGCGATCGCTATTTGTAAAAATTCTTGTAGAGAGGGTATCTTTACCATACCTTCCCATTCTTGTAAGGAAATACCTCCAAAATCTTCCATTACCAAAATATAACTATTTTTATATGCTTCTAAGCTATATGTTTGGATAATCAAGGGTGAATGGAGATTTCTAGCAATGGTATATTGATTGCGAAATTGTACTAATTCGCTGAAGGTAGGATAAGCATTTTTTAGCAGTTTAATAATGACTGGTAATTGGTCATTAATACCAGTAGCTCGATATACTATTGTCCGACTACCTGAATAAATTGTTTCGACAATATGATAGTCAGGAATATGAATATTTTTATTTTGGTAGTTGTTTTGAGGTTGGTTATTCATTGTTAAAGAATCGGGAATAGGGGAAATAATTGATGAATAGAGAGTGGGATAATTGATTTGATTTTTTACTATTTGAAGATGTCTTATATACATTCAACAAATATTTTTTGAAAAAGAAAATTTTTCCTATTAATCCTCACCTATTGATTGTATGGGTAATTACTATTATATATTTTAATGGAACTATAAGCTGTATTAGAGATTTCCAGAAAAGAGGTAGTAGGGAGCAGGGAGCAGGGAGTAGGCGAAAAGAATTGACAGTTTATGCTCAATAATTGATTTGATTTTTGGATATGTCTATTGGTTTGACATTCTTCATGTAAAGTATTGTAACATTGCGAATCATCTTTTCAAATCAATTGAAGAGTTAGAGTTTTTGTTATATCGACTCTTATAGCAGTTTTGAGAAAGATACCACACACTTCTCAGAACAAAAACTTTTGTAGGGACGTTCCATGGAACGTCCCTACTGTAATCTACCTGAAAACTGCGATAAATGAAGGGTAACTTGTTATTAACTGGAATCCTCAACTTAAAATTAAAGGGAATTCTTTTGAGGTGGTTTAAATGCTTAAAGGTCTAAGAAAATGCTTAAATCTTTCTAAAGATTGTGAGTAGCAACAGGTTTTGCAAAAGTTTTAATTAAATCAATTAAATATATAGAATCAAAAATTTTATCCGTCCCTATTCCCTGACTTTTGTAAGAAGTCTCATACCTGAAATTTGTCTTCTTTCCTTCTATCCTGGTGATGTAGATATTGCTAATTATTAGAAGCTTGATCCGGTATAAATTATCTATAAGTAAGTAGATATTGAAATAACCTCTAAAGTTAATTGAAAGGTTTAAATCTCTAAGCAAATTGATGACTATAATGGTTACTTGTCGGTACTATCAATCTGATACAACCTTCTTTTAAAGTTGGTATGTATTTATATTCATATATTCCTGCTTCAGTTATTCCTAGTTCTACCATCATGGCTATAATTTCAGAATGTTGGAAAGGTTTGCTAAGATAACCATCTATGCCATATTTTGTTGCCTCATAATAGTCCTTCTCATCATCTTTGCTAGTGCAGAAAATAACTGGAATATCCTGTATTTTAGGGTCAGACTTAATTTTTTTACAGACATCATAACCACTGATTTTTGGTATTGTAATATCTAGAAGAACTAAATCAGGTTTTTCGGAATAAATTTTTTCTATTGCTTCTACACCATCATTAGCTTCTATTACATTTAATCCTAGTCGGAGCAGAGAGTAGGAAATTATTTTTCTGACAGTTAGACTATCTTCTACCAACAAGACCTTTTTCTTAATCATTTTCTGCAGTTCCTCTCTTGTTAAGATAATTACTAAAGATAATTACGGTTGTTTTTGATTTAAAGTTACTAGAGCATCAGTAATTTTGATGAAAATTATTTTAGTATTAAGACATTTATTAAGATATTAAATTGATTTAATTAATTTAGCAGTGATGATATAAGTTTAGTCATGTGATTGATATCACTAAATGTTCGTGATCTTTACTATTTACAACTAGAATAAACTATAATTATGAGTATAAATTCTCCTCAAACATATCTTCACAGGAAACTTGTTTAACATCTTGAAATCCTATTTTTTTTAAATATGAAATCCATCCATCAGGAGTATTTTCTATATTCAATAATCCAATGACTTGAGCAACACTTGCTATCCAATAAATGGTAGATATTTTGTATCCTTGCCAATCACTTTTTACCGAATAATTAAGGTTTAAAGCCTCTCATAAGCAAGGAAAAACAAGAAAAAATTTTCCTTTTATTCAATCCTCTTCCTTTGAGGGAAAGGTAATTATCAATTATTGAATGATACTTTGAATTTTTTTTAATCTGCTAATACTAATTCCGAATCAAGCTGATATAGCGCTACGCATTAAGGTTAGGGCATTTATAAATCCTGTTTGCGCAGCATTCCGTAGGAAAATC
>JBFRWR010000210.1:0-4497 GCA_051439685.1 Trichodesmium sp. | reverse complement strand
GTGAATGTGGGAGAATATTATTCATTTTGGGGGCAGTTTTTCCTATTATTATTAGTTCAAATTGGAGCTTTTGGTTATATGACTGCTACAACTATTCTTTTGTTGTTGCTAGGTCGTAAATTTAGTCTGAAAGAAAAAGTTGCTCTTCAGCAATCTTTGGAACAGGTGGGATTAGCAGGTGTAGAGGGTTTGATTAAGTCAATTTTAGCAACAACAATTGTGTTTGAATTGACGGGTATTTTGTTTCTATTGTTAGTTTTTGTACCAATTTATGGCTTTCAAGAAGGTGTTTGGCATTCTATTTTTCATAGTGTTAATGCTTTTAACAATGCTGGTTTTAGTTTGTATTCAGATGGATTTATTCAATATGTCAAATCTCCATTGCTAAATTTTGTAATTACTGGTTTGATTATATTTGGTGGATTGGGTTATCAAGTTATTATGGAAATGTTTTTATGGCTGAAAAAACGTTGGCAAGGAAAACAATTCTGTCACACTTTTTCTCTACATTTCAAAGTGGTGACTAATACTACTGTTTTTCTGTTAATAGTTGGTTTGATTGCTTTTTTTATTGCTGAATTTAATAATCCTAATACTCTAGAAAGTTTGAATTTCTGGGAAAAATTAATTGCTGCTTGGTTTCAATCTGTTACTACTAGAACTGCTGGTTTTAACACTATTGATATTGGAAATTTGACTGATGCTGGTTTATTTATCACAATTGCTTTAATGTTTATTGGTGCTAGTCCGGGTAGCACTGGAGGAGGAATTAAAACTACAACTTTTAGAATATTATTTAATAGTACAAAAGCAGCTCTAGAAGGTAGGGATGAAGTGTTATGTTATCAACGTAAAATTCCAATAATAGTTATTATTAAAGCTATTGGTATAGTTTTTGCATCAACTTTATTAGTGGCTTTTGCTACTACTGTAATTGTATTTACTGACAAACAATTAGAATTAACTCAGATTTTCTTTGAGGTTGTATCTGCTTTTGCTACAGTGGGTTTATCTAAAGGTGTCACCTCTAATTTTACAATTCCCGGACAATTAGTTTTAATTGCAACAATGTATATAGGTAGAGTTGGTGTATTATTATTGGTTTCAACTGTTTTTGCTGAACAAAAGCCTAGTGTAGTTGAATATCCAGAAGAAAATTTATTTGTATAATTATTTGTATTATGGGTTGTATAATCTCAGTTATTAGCAGTAAGCTATTCCTTTGGAATAGTATGCAAAAAGTAATTAATAATGAATAATTACTGTGAAGGTTAAGAGAGCGTATTTTGGTATTTTGGCAGTAAATTTTAATTATCTCTCAATTTATCGATTGCTTTTACTTTCCTATAGCAACCCTCTAATCGGTTGCAGTATTTTGGGATTCAGGAGTCAGGAGTCATAATTTTAAAAGTTTTCAGCTATTTTTAGCTATTATAAAACTTGTTAGGAACAATTTAGGATTGCTATATCTCAATCTCATCAATAATACTAATTTCCCAAAATAATCCTATGGTTGCTTAGGAATTCATTTATTAAGTAATAAGTAAGGTTGAGGACTGTTTTTAAGGATTATAGGTAAACTATGAAAATATATTATTGCTAATAACTCTACTCTCTACTCCCTATTTTCTAAATTCAGTTGTTCAAAACTTTTATTTGATTGATAGAATCTAAAAATGTAAGTATTCAGTTAGCTTACATTTTTTCCAGAATGCTATAGAAGGAGCTTTTAAAAGAATCAAGCAAATACTTAGTGACTTTTGATTCTCTTTGGAGAATAATTCCTATTTAGGTCTAATAATGAGTTAATGACTCATAACTAAATGCTAACTTTAAAATAGATATTTGGAGGCAGCGTTGTCTTGGATATTAAATCAAATATAACGCTGAATTTTTAGTGAAATTATCATCTTTGAATTTTTGGCAAAATTTGCGCCCGGAAAATAAACAATTTGCTGTAATTGGTTTAGGCAGATTTGGTAGAGCTGTTTGTGAAACATTACACAATTTGGGTTATGAAGTATTAGCTATTGATAGAGAAGAAAAAATGGTAAATCAGGCTATAACTGATGAAATTTCTTCTCATGCTTTTAAATTAGATTCAACAGAAATTAATGCAATTAAACAGGCTGGTATTTTAGACTTTGATACAGTAATTGTCGCAATTGGTAATTATTTGGCAGAAAGTATTACTACTACTCTTAATCTCAAAGAAGTAGGAGTAAAGTTTGTGGTAGCTAAAGCTTCTTCTAAAACCCATAAAAAACTGTTAGAAAAGGTTGGAGCAGATTATGTGGTTTTTCCTGAAAGAGAAATGGGTTTGGAATTAGCAAGATTACTAACTAAACCTAGAATAATTGATAAATTTGACATCGATCCAGACCATAGTATTGTAGAAATTATTGTACCGGATAAATTTGATGGTAAAACTATTGTTGATTTAGAAATACGGAATAAATATGGTTTAAATTTATTGGCAGTTAGCGCTGAGGGTGAAAAATTTACAATTAATCCTAAGCCAACTACAATTTTACAAAAAGGAACAGCAATAATTGTGCTTGGTTCTAATGAAGATATTAATCGTTTGCCAAAGTAATGTAAGGATTCAGCAGTCAGCTATCAGCATTACAAGGATAAGGAAATATTGAAAAACTTTAAAGAATTAAAAGTATGGGTAAAACCTCATGAGTTAAACTTAGTGGTTTTATTCAAAAGGAAAAGATGAGCTGATATCTCACGGCAGAATTCTTACAAAGTAATAGGAAAATGACAAAAATTATAGAGATTGTTGATAAGGTAAATTTAAAAAATGCTATAGAGAATATATAGACAAAAAGATCAAGCTATTTGTTGCCATAAAATAGGATTGAATTCCTAACTGATATATAGGTAATTGTCTGTAGTGCTTTGATCACAAAATACTACTCTAAAAATAGCCATAAATTTATATTCAGAGACTGTTTGTAAAATAAGTATTAAGATAGGGAAGAGTGACCAAAATATAACAAGTCTTCAATAATTAATAATTGATAATTGATAATTGATAATTGATAATTACCTCTCCCTCAAACGGATTGGATTGAATAAAAGGAAAATAAATTCATTGTTTCTCCACGGCGAGTGAGAGACTTTAAACCTTAATTACGGTAATAATTCAAGAGATTGAAATCTTGTAGATAGATACATTCCTATATTTTTAATAAAAATTGTTGATTATTTCTTCCTGCTTGTTCCCTGTTCCCAGTTAAGTGTTCCCTGTTCCCTATCTCCTTAATTTATATTCCCTTTACAAACAATCTGTTATAGCAGTATTTTAATTTTAATATTTAATTTAGGGCTTACAGACAAAGTATTATGAGTTAGGCTATATAATAGCAAATAACCTATGCAGTAATAGTTTTACTACTAATTTTTCTGCATTTTCCCCTAACCTGATTAGGAAAAATTTCATATTTTTCAGTTTGATTGATTCTGCATCTGTCGCTTTTTTATAATTCCGTAGGACTTAAATATCTTATCTCTATCCTTTCTACATTTATTCAGTCAGTACAATTTCGTTTATAAACAATTAAGGGAAAAATAATTTAAGGTAATTATGGCAGATTTTTCTACTTATCAAGAGGCACAACTAGCAACTAATTTGGTACAAAAATATGTGCCGTGGCTATATAGTTTTTGGAAGTTTGCTCGTCCACATACAATTATTGGTACAACATTAAGTGTGCTAGCTTTATATCTAATTGCTATAGGCGATCGCTCTAACTTTTTTAATCAATCTTCTTTTATATATAGTTTAATTCTGTTATTGGTAACTTGGATAAGTTGTCTATGTGGAAATGTTTATATTGTAGGATTGAATCAGTTAGAGGATGTGGAAATAGATAAAATTAATAAACCTTATTTGCCTATAGCTGCTGGTGAATTTTCTCTGTTTTCTGGTCAAATTATTGTGGCAATAATGGGTGTGTTGGCTTTGAGTTTGGCTCTGATTGGCGGACCGTTTTTATTGGGTACAGTGGGAATAAGTTTGGTAATTGGTACGGCTTATTCTTTGCCTCCTATTCGATTAAAAAGATTTCCTGTTTTGGCAGCACTATGTATTTTTATTGTGCGGGGAGTAATTGTTAATTTAGGTATATTTTTAAGTTTTGTTTGGGGATGGGAAAAATTTGATGAAGTCTCAGGAAGTTTAAATAAATGGATGGGAGAAATAGGTGAAATAATTCTCCTCAAAAAAAGCTTGATAATTCCAGAAATTCCTCCGACAGTCTGGGCACTAACTTTGTTTGTGATAGTATTTACTTTTGCCATTGCTATTTTTAAAGATATTCCAGATATTGAAGGAGACCGTCAATATAATATCAACACATTTACGATTAAGTTAGGAGTATTTGCTGTCTTTAATTTGGCAAGGTGGGTATTAACAATTTGCTATATCGGAATGATTATATTTGGTGTAGTTTGGTCGGCAAATATTAATCTAATTTTTTTGCTAAT
>JBFRWR010000209.1:0-4010 GCA_051439685.1 Trichodesmium sp. | reverse complement strand
GTTGACAAGGAGGACCGCCAATTATTACTTTTGCAGGAGGTAATTCTGTTTCTGAAGTAAGAGTAATTTGAGTGCAATTACCTTTTAAATTTTTATTATAAGTTGCACAACAATCAACATCCATTTCAAAACCATGAGTCTCAAAACCTTGTGCTTCAAAACCAAGAGATAAACCACCACATCCGGCAAATAAATCGATAACTGAATAATTAGTAAAAATAGCTGTTTTAAGTAAATTATTGATTTTATTTATATAGTTCATATATCGAATTTTAATAGAAATTAAAATAGTTTTGATAGTAAGAATAATTTTGTTGGGAAAAATCAAACAACTATAGCTATTATATTTCAGTTGTGAGATTTTAGTGGTAATTAGGAGTCAGGACTCAAAATATGAAAATATTTTGATTTATCCGGACTGTTATTAAATATCTCATAAATTATTCCTGATTGCTATACCTCTTGTTTCTGTTCTACTTTTTCCCAGTTCTCTGAGTAAACAAACATTTCACTAACCTATATAGATAGTGGATAGATAGTCGAAAATTTGCCAGAGACTTTTCCCGGATATCTGCTCTACCTAGAGAGAAGTAGATATTTTCTGAAGTGACGCAACGACCTCTTACTTTCACTCAACTTTTTGCCAGTTTTTGTCAGAGGTGAAAATTTCACTTCTAGATATAGATAGTCGAAAATTTGCCAGAGACTTTTCCCGGATATCTGCTCTACCTAGAGAGAAGTAGATATTTTCTGAAGTTGAGAAACTACCTCTTGCTGACCTGCGACTTTTTGCCAGTTTTCTATTTATGAATTATCCAATAAGTCTAATATAATGAATTAAAAATCATCATAATCCACCTCAATTAATTCTGTATACTCAAACTCATTTGGACTACGTTTTACTAAAGCATAAAATTCACCACCCAACTCAATAGCATCTTCCTCACAATCTATTTTTGGAGAATTATAAGAAAGTACATATTCCCTACCAATATAATCAGCCATTTCTTCAGCAACTTCACCTCGCCATTGAGTTTTAGTTACTAATACAACTAATTGATTTGCTAATTTAGGAATTGTTTTAGCAATTTGCCTTCTATAAATTTCATCTAAACTACCAAAAGGAGAATCCATAACTATTGGAAAAGTGCTACTATCAGGTCCCATTAAAGTATTTTTTTGACTCCATTCTCTTACCTGATCAATAATACTACCAATAAACGCTAAACTGAGAATTTGATTTTCTCCTGTAGAAGCTGCAACTAAAGCATTTTCTTCACCAGTATTTTCGACTAAAGTTAACTCATAATTTTCATTTAGTTTAGGAAGATAAGGAGTAAAAGAAATTTCAGCAAATAATTCTTGTACTCGCTTTTCTAAGGAAACTTTAAATTGTTTTTCTAGGCGAGATTTTACTTCGATTAATCTTTCTATAGAATCTTGAGTAGCAAAAATTCTTCTTTGACATAAAACTTGTTTTAATTCGTTCATTTTTTGCTTATCGAGTTGTTTATCCAAATCCTTAATTTCTTTCTGCAAAGTTTCTAACTGTAAGGTATTTGAACCAGTTTCTCGATTCAAATCTCCTACCTTAATTTCAATTTCATCTAATCTCTTTTGTAACTGTTGAATATCTTCATCTGGATAACTGCGTAATTTTTTTTGCACTGCATCTAATTGATTTTCAATCCCTGAAAGTTGATGACGAAATTGTTCTATATTTGCTTGTTGTCTATCAATTTCTTCCCAAAAATCTACTACCTGTTTATCTACTTCATCCATTTGTACTGTCATTCTAATTGCTGTCTCTTCAACATCAGCAACTTCTGCTTTTTCTAGCCATGTTTCTACTAATTTTCTCTCATTTGAACCTAAAGTTAATTCAGAGCCACAAATACAACGCTGTTTTTCCAATAACTGTTCTATAAACTGCCGATTAATTCCTGTGAGTAATTCTCCTTTTTCCTTTAAATTGCCAAATAATTCTCTAAAATTTTCTATAGATTCTGACAAAAATACCATATAACCACGAGTTGAGATTAATCTCTTTAACACATGATTAGCTTGAACTATTTGTTCTTTTATTGAAGCCTTTTGAGCATTCAGTTGGTCTCTTTGTTGGGGCAATCCTTCCGCACCCTTAAACTCTAATAAACGACTACTAATTTCTTTTTTAAATTGTTGATGATGTTGTAATTCTTGCTCTATCTCTTTCTGTCGCTTTGATAATTTTTTAATTTCTTGCTCAATTTTATTTTTTTCTTTTAATAGCTTTTTAGTTTCAGGAGTACCAATTAATCTTAAATCTGTTTCTAGAGATTTTTTGGCTTCCCCCAAATGTCTAACAGCACGATTTAATACCTCAATTCCCAATAATTCTTTAGTAGCTTCTGCAATTTCACTTTTCTGATTATCCCTAACAATATATTCAATTCTTTCCCCATCAAAAAAGAAATATCTGTGTAAACTTTCTGGCAAAATTCTCCCAATAATATCATCAGGATGTTCTGGTGGTGGAGACCAACGTCCATCGTCTCCAGCTACTTGCATATATAGCTCTGTTTTACCATGTTCAATTTGATTTTCTTCGTTTCTATAAGCACGAGATAAACGTTTTGCTTGATAACGTTTATTATCATGTTCAAACACAATTTCTACCCAACAAGCTACAGCTTTACCAGATTTTGCTTCTGTAATTGCTCGTTTATTAACTAATTGAGTTTCCAAAGCAAAAGCAGCACTAAATTTTTCGTAAAGTACCCAGGTAAAAGCATTCATTATTGTGGTTTTACCTGCACCATTATTACCATGAATAATTGTAGTATTTCGCTTGCCTGATGCCAAAATTATTTCGGGAGTTTTGCCATAAAACTGACGAAAATTACACAAGATAATTGAAATTAATTTCATTGCACTGCTTCCTTAATAATTTTGAGAATATCATCATTAATTCGAGGAGTTTTTTTATAAAGTCGGTGTTTTTCTAGTTGTAATACTCGCCCAATAATTTGTTTGACTTCTGGGGGAGCGGTAGTAATTGGTTCTTGAATATTATTTAGTTTAGTTTGAGTTTGAGGATCGTATTTTGAGTTTTTTTCTGCAAAAATAGTTGATATGGTTTTGATTGATTTGTCTGAGTATTTAAAAGTCATTTAGGAGTAGGGAGTAGGGAATAGGGAATAAAGAGTAAATTTTGAAACAAATAAGAGAATTATAGGGATAGCTGTTTGAAATAAACTTAATCTGCTTCGACAATATTTTCTGGTAAATTGAGTGTTATTTCAACTGTCATTTTTAATTTTTTTTGAGTAATTCTTAGATTAAAATATAGGTACTCCTTGATGAAGAATTATTAGTTATCGCTAAATCGCTAAACAAGAATGCAAGATGTAGTATTTGCCGAACAATAGAAAACAATATTTCATAGGGTAGGTTTATTGTGATATTAGGCATAGATTTTTGGTGTTAATTATCATCTAATTTTTTCCTAGCTTATATTAATAATTTTATACCTAAGAAAAATCCCTAGTTAAAACTACAAAATCATTGGCAGAAATTTTTCTAGTAGTCTGAACAAACCATGACCAATTAGAACGATCTTCACGCCCTAAAAAAGCATCTAACTTATTCCTTAAATCCTCATCCAAAAGTACAGGATTATCTAAATATAAACAAGGTTTTTCTAACTCAAAAACCCAAGGATACTTATCAGAATTAAAAATTTTCGGATGATTCAACTTTTCTGGTTTAGTTTTAACTAAAGCATGAGCAACAATACCCTTGTTAGAAGCATAAAAACAAATATTATCTCCAGATTTAATGCTTTTTCGACCAGGAGTTTTATATCCAAAAGCATAAATCTGTTCTTCACCAACCAAAAACTTAATTTGCTCAGAAGCAGAACGTTTCTCATTAGCAGCAACTGGAGTTAACCAATATGTCACCTCATCCTCAGAAACAGCTTCTAACTGCTCAATAGGTTCAGCTAAAGACACTATTTCTTGTAATTT
>JBFRWR010000208.1:0-7224 GCA_051439685.1 Trichodesmium sp. | reverse complement strand
ATTGGTAGAGCTACTGCTTTAGCATTTGCTCAAAAAGGAGCAAAAATAGTTATTGCCAGTCGTAGGGAAAAAGAAAGTGAAGAAACAGTGAAAATGATTAAAGAAATTGGCAGCGAAGCTATCTTTTTCAAAACAGATATTACTCAAGCTACTGAAGTTGAAAACTTAGTTAATCAAACAATTAATACTTATAATCGTTTAGATTACGCCTTCAATAATGCAGGTACAGAAGGCATATTAGGACCTAGTATTGAACAAACTGAATCTAACTGGAATCACATAATTGATGTTAACCTAAAAGGGGTTTGGTTATCAATGAAATATCAAATTCCCGAAATGTTAAAAAATGGTGGGGGAGCAATAGTAAATAATGCTTCTATGTTTGGGTTAACTGGTTATGCTAATGTTTCAATTTACTGTGCTAGTAAACATGGTGTAATAGGGTTAACAAAAGCTGTTGCTTTGGAACAAGCAACAGCAGGTATTAGAATTAATACTGTTTGTCCTGGTGTAATTCAAACAGATATGGTTGACCGTGCTTTTGGCAAGAATGATGATAGTGAAGCTAAAGCACAAATAGCAGCAGCACACCCTATTGGTCGTATTGGCCAACCTGAAGAAATAGCTAATGCCGTTGTTTGGTTATGTTCTGATGCAGCTAGTTTTATTACAGGTCATTCCCTCACAATAGATGGTGGTTATACAGTGCAATAATAGCGATTTATTACTTGGTTATTTAGGGCTTGCTGATTAAATTATCAAAGTATTTAGAGACAAAGGTAAGTGCCTTTTTAGGTCTGGAAAAAGTACCTATTTTTCAGTTCTTTATGCTAAAAAAAATAAATAGCATTTGGGGCAAGAGAGTAGCTTAAAAATTATTTCCTAATCCCCTACTCCCTACTCCTCCGCTCCCCTACTCCTTAAAAAAGACTTTTTCAGCAAACCCTATTTAGATAACTTACCAGGGAGTTTTGATTGAATTATTTACCAATTTTACCTAGCAAAAAATTTCTGATTCGATCTGTTTACCTTGGAAACCCAATTTTGATAATGTTTCAAAATTTCTGCATAAGGAATCGTCGTTTCCCGAATCATATTGAACAAAAAAGGAGGAAATTTTTGTGGAAAAAGTTTGTGCAAAATTTGAGCTATTGTTTGCCTGAAAAATAACTCAATAAATAAAATTTTAGCAAAAGGACGCGGACTTTCACATAATTCTAATAAAGCATGAGCATCTGGTTTTCTGCGAATCGTAAATTGTGCTAAAGTCTTTCCTAAATCATCATTATATTCATCTAATAAACTATCAAAAATTGCCACGTCCTCAAAAGCAGAATTACAACCTTGACCGAGGGAAGGAGAAACAGCATGGGCAGCATCTCCAATAATCAAAACACTATCATTATAATGATAATAACTACAACGAATTGTTAAAATATTTGAGATAGGTCTTTGCCAAAATGCTTCTGCTTCTGATTCTGGTAATAACTTGCCTATTTCTGGGAAGTTATTCTCGAAAAAATTCATAACTTCTGCTGTCGTTGCTAGACTCTCAACTTGATTTTTATTCCGGGGAAAAATCACAGTACAACTACAATTATTATCTGCTTGAGGTACTGCTAAAAAGCGTGTACCATTTTTCAGAGACCAACCATGTACATAACCAAATTTTAGTTCTACCCCTGCATCTTCATTTTTGTTGAGAATCAAAAGAGTTTTATAATCATCTGAAACATATTTTTGTTCATATTCAAATAGAGGTAGCTTCAAAAAACTATTTCTAACGCTTGAACGTGCCCCATCAGCTCCAATTAATAAATCATAATCAACAGTAAAATTATCTGATGATTTTTCGAGTATAACCTGTTTGCTATCAAAAATTACTCCGTTACATTTACAGTCAAAATGAATATTTAATTTGCTATTGTCATACTTCTGAATTAAACTTTCCAACAAAATCGTAGTCAATAAATTACGGTCAATAATAATACTCTTTAATTCTCCTGCCGAAAAAAATCGAGTTTTGCCATTTTTTTGATGGGCTAAACTACCTAAAATCTCTATTCCTTTAGTTTTATAGCGCTACGCGCTAGGGAGTAGGGAGTAGGGAATAGGGAGTAGCAGACTTTTCAAGGGTTTTAGGATTTAGAAATGTCAAGAGCCGTGTCGGCGTAGTGCTATAACAGTTTCCCAAAGTCCATCAATTTTCTGCAAAGCATTTTGACCCCGTAGACTAAGAGCAATAGGAAAAGTTCTAGTATTAGAAAAAGCAGTTTGACGAGGGTCTCCACGACGTTCATACATATCTACTTGATATTTATCATCTCTACCCAATAAATAATGAGCTAAAAGTAAGCCACAAGGTCCAGCCCCGATAATTACTACTTTTTTAAACATTGTGAATAAATAATTTTTTTTTGCAGTATTTATCATATAGCAATTCCCATAATGCTGAGGTACAAAATTATTGGGTTTTAGGGAATAGGGAATAGAATACAACATCAAGATAAATCTACCTCATTAGACTGAGAAAAGCTATACAAGATAGTTGTACTGAATATTGAGTTTGATGATGTCGGGCTGAAGATTTTATTTTCATAGGTAAAAATTATGTTATAGACAAATATTTATCATAAACTACTGGTAGTGCTTGAAATTGCTTTTTAGTTCTTTACTTTATGAGTCGCAACCTTCCGACAAAAACGGGGGGAAACTGACTGAAATTGCCTCCCCAAGATAGAACATAATTTCTCGATGAATAGTCTGGTGGAAATGATGGTTCTTCGATTCCATCTAACACAAAACCAACTTTAAAAGCTTCTCCAAAAAGAACATGAAGAGGACGGTGAAAGTATAAGTGAGGTTTTGGTTGACCATCAAATGCTACACCTTGTTTGACAGTTGAATCTAGATAATTAGACATTTTTAACCCATACTCTGTGATTAATTTCCCATTTTTATCCTCTAGTTCAGCTATCATTTTTACATATATGTTATTAAAGCATGGATGACTTACCGAAAAGATAAAATTACCACCAGGAGTCAGAACTGTTGCTAGGAATTTCATTAGAGGTTTGATATCTGCTATATCCATCAAAGCCATTGCACAAATGGCAATGTCAAAACGAGTATTTTCTAGTTCATTTAGAGCTTTCTCGTCAGTGACGTCGATAACTCGATAATCTATTCTATCCTGATGCTTAAGTGTTCTTATTTTTGCTTTTTTTATCATCTCCTGAGAAAAATCAATTGCTGTTACATTAGCTCCCAGAGTAGCTAAACGTCTTGAGATTAAACCAGTTCCGCAAGCAATATCTAGAACAGGAATATCCGTTTTTAAACGCAGCAGTTTTTCAGTAGAAGGCCAAACAAGTAAACGATGGAAGTCATTACCTTCGTTTCCCATTCGCTCGTCCCATAAATCTGCTATGGCATTCCAAGCATCTTTAGTTTGATTATTTTGGTATTGCAGATTATTAATATCCATAGTATTGACAAAAGGCATAAATGATTGCTCAATGGTATTATACAAATTTATTAGAAAAAATAGGATGACAACTTACTCAGAATATAAGCAACGACGGGAAAAATTAATGGCAAAAATTGGCAATGGTACCGCTATTTTTAGAAGTGCGCCGATGGCTGTCATGCACAATGATGTCGAATATTCTTATCGTCAAGATAGCGATTTTTTCTATTTAACAGGTTTTAATGAACCGGAAGCAGTAGCAGTTATTGCTCCTCACCATGAAAAACATAAATTTATTCTATTTGTACAACCAAAAGATCAGGAAAGAGAAACTTGGACTGGTTATCGCGCTGGTGTGGAAGTTGCTAAAGAAAAGTATGGTGCTGATGCTGCTTTTTCTATCAATGAACTGAATAAAAAGTTACCTGAATATTTGAAAAAAGCCGATAAAATATATTATCGTTTGGGACGCGATCGCCACTTTAATGAAACAGTGCTGGAACATTGGCAAAATTTGATGCGATTTTATCCGAAAACAGGCACAGGTCCGATCGCTATTCAGGATGCGGGTACAGTTTTACATCCGATGCGTTTGGTAAAAAGTCCTGGGGAAGTAGAACAAATGCGCAAAGCTGCTACTATTGCTGCTGATGCTCATAATTATGCGATGAAGTTTGCTAAACCGGGAAAGTTTGAGTATCAAGTTCAAGCGGAAATGGAACATATCTTTGCTCAGAATGGTGCTACTCCTGCGTATCCTTCTATTGTTGCTTCTGGTGCTAATTCTTGCATTCTTCATTACATAGAAAATAATCGGCAAATGCGGGAAAATGATTTGTTATTAATTGATGCTGGTTGTGCTTACAATTATTATAATTCTGATATTACTAGAACTTTTCCTATTAGTGGTAAATTTACACCAGAACAAAAGGTTATTTATGAGTTAGTTTTAAGGGCGCAACTAGCAGCAATTAATGAGGTAAAACCAGGAAATCCTTACAAACAATTTCACGATACAGCAGTCAAAGTATTGGTGGAGGGTTTGATAGATTTAGGATTATTAAAAGGTAAAATTGACGAAATAATTGAAAAGGAAAAATATAAGCATTTATATATGCACAGAACCGGACATTGGTTGGGTTTAGATGTACATGATGTGGGTGTTTATCAGTGGGGAGAAGAACCGCAAAATTTACAACCTGGTCATGTTGTAACTGTAGAACCTGGGATTTATATTAATCCTAATATTAAATCAGTTGCAGGTCAACCGGAAGTATATGACCGTTGGCGGGGAATAGGAGTGAGAATTGAAGATGATGTTTTAGTTACTGAGGAAGGATGTGAGGTATTAAGTGCGGGAGTTCCTAAGTTAGTTGAGGAAGTAGAAAGGTAGGTATTAGGTAGTAGGTAGTAGGTTGGGTATCAGCATGGATTACTATCCAGGACTACCGAATTTTTGACTTTATATCAATAACTGTAATAAAAAATCTTTCCCCAACCTGATAGGGGCGTTGCATAACAAAAATGCGTTTAATGTTGCGCAGCATTTCATGTCCGCTCTTAGCGGAAAACGTCCCTACATTACGGTTAATTAATGTTACTTGACTTTAGCTCTCGAAAGCATACCAACCAGGTCCTTCATATACAATCCGGGTAATTAGTTATCGTCTCCCTTAGTTGTAGGGGCGATTTCCTACGGAATGCTCCGCAAACGCGAATCGCCCCTACAAGAGTTAGGATAAAGAAAGGAGAAAAAGTAACTTTGCGATTAATGTATAACCGGATTTTATATCAAAGATAAAACCGGGAACGTTGGCAATAACGACAGCTCCTATTTTTTGTGGCAATCCCTTTTTAATGAATGCTATATAATTTCCAAATCACCAACGCCAAACATATCAAATTCTGCTACGTCTGCTATAGCCAATCGATTGTTAACGACATCTACTCCTACAAAGTCCTCGCTACTAATAGAATTAGCTGATACTTTCCTCAGCAACGCTATTTTTTTACCTGTGTCAGCAATGCTAATCAGAGTATTAGAACCTCTAGATTCGATCAGGATGTCATCAAATTCAATTCCTTCAGCCAGCTCAATTTTATCCACACCGTTTCTGAAATCAGTGATCAGATCGCGACCTCTACCATTGCCAATAACAAATACATCCCTTCCTTTTCCACCAGTAAGTCGGTCGCTTCCACCTCCACCGTCTAAAGTGTCATTCCCTTTACCACCGATGAGTTGGTCTCTTCCAGAACCGCCTAAAAGAGAGTCGTCACCATTACCACCAAGAAGTCGGTCGTTTCCACCTCCACCATCTAGAGTATCATTACCACCTCTACCGTTTAGTCTATCTTTGTTCCCTAAACCAGATATTTCATCGTCATCCTTATTGCCTTGGAGCGTGTCTTTGTCAGAAGTACCAATAATCGGCTGTCTTGGTCCTTTTGGTCTCTCTGGTCCTTTCTGCTCTTCTGGCCATATTGGATCAGGCAGTGGACGTGAACCTGACCTGGTTAGTGGAGTAATAGGTGTGGGTGGTTCTATATCAGGAATCGGTCGTTCGACTTGTTGTTGTACGATTAAATCTTCTTCCATAATAGGAATATTATTCATCCCTAACGTATCAGTTTCTTCATTACCAAAACCAGCGATCGCCTGGCTTAACAATTCTTCTGGCTCAAAATTATTCATGGTAGAATTTCCCTATTTATTAATATTGGTTGCGCAGTTGTTATTTGAGAACTAAAATTGTCAAAGCTTGTTAACTTAATTGGCATAATTTGTTGTACAGAAAAAACTATATTAGCTTTAATTTTTACCTTAATTAAGTGACAAGATAATCTCCAAAGTATGCTAATTAAATTTGTAGATTTTTCTTGTGATTTTTTACCCAAAAAAACACCCGATCTACATAATGTAATTAATTAAATATCCTCCTCATTGACTTACCGAAATAATTAATAATTAAACAATTAAATAATTAGATAATTCAGGTTTAAAGCTTCCCCTTTCAAAGGGAAAAAAATAAAGATTTTCCTTAGAGTGTCAATCCTCTCCCTAAAAGGGATAGGTAATTATCAATTATCAATTATCAATTAATGAAAGGAGATTCCAAGCAAAAGAAGTACAGATATTAACAATTAAATGTTTCCAGTGCGGGCATCTTGCCCGCGTCCATCTTGCCCGCGTCCGAACATCTTGCCCGCGTGGGTTTATCTCACCAAGATGAAATTTGTTGTAAGCATAATTAAGGCTTACTAAATACCAGAAATTATCTATATCAGTAATTCTCTGGAGATGGCGATCGCTATCAGCAACTTTTCTCAGCGTTTACACTTAATTAACTTGATTTAAGTGATATTTTTTACCTCCAATAAATTAATCATAACTGAGTAAAAACTAACATTCAACTAGCAAAAGCTAGGAATTTTGGTTATGCTTAGGTTAGGTGTTTATCTACATAGCATAAAATGGCATCAAAAAAAGATGAGATTTTCGCTGAAGCTGCAAAATCTTGGGACTTACAAAGACTATATGCAGCTTTAGCTGTAGTGAAACAAAGAATCTCTCCTGGTTCTCGCAAGGGATTAACAGATACAGAAAGGCTTTATTTACGAGGAATTGTCTGTGGTAATAGTCCCGCAGAAATAGCTAAGAAACTATATAAAAGTCCTAAAGGTGTTGAGGTGTATGTGTGCAAAACTTTATACCACTATCTTAAGGAACTTTTGGATACCTCGAGCGAACAGAT
>JBFRWR010000207.1:0-5706 GCA_051439685.1 Trichodesmium sp. | reverse complement strand
GCACTCCTAAGTCTTCAACGAAGTGCATTAATGCCATTTTTAACTCTATTGGAGTTAATCTGTAGTGAGCTTGTCCGCCGATATTTTCTGGCAAACCAGCATTAGGAATACAAGAAATAACAAAAGGAGAA
Organism: Trichodesmium sp.; assembly: GCA_051439685.1. Lineage (GTDB taxonomy): Bacteria > Cyanobacteriota > Cyanobacteriia > Cyanobacteriales > Microcoleaceae > Trichodesmium. The sequence goes on along the minus strand of JBFRWR010000207.1, from coordinate 5,575 downwards.
TTTTCCGATAAATAACGAATATGTTCCTTCATTAAATCAGGACCAGTCGCACAATTTAATCCCAAAATATCAATAGAATAAGGCTCTAAAATTGCCACAGCAGCATTAATTTCCGAACCTACTAACATAGTGCCAAAAGCTTCCATAGTTATTGACACCATGATGGGGCGACGTTCACCTTTTTTAGCAAAGGTTTCTTCTATACCATTTAAAGCAGCTTTTATCTGTAAAACATCCTGACAAGTTTCCACCAAAAATAAATCTACTCCCCCATCAAAAAGACCTTCCGCTTGTTCCGCAAAACCTTCTTTTAAACTGTCAAAATCAATATGTCCGAGGGTAGGCAATTTAGTTCCTGGCCCCATCGATCCAGCCACAAATCGAGGCTTTTCTGGGGTAGAAAATTCAGCAGTAAGAGACTTTGCTAATTCGGCTGCTGTTTTATTAAGATAGTAAGCTTGGTCTGATAAATCATATTCTGCTAAGACAATTTTTGTCCCACCAAATGTGTCAGTTTCTATCACATCCGCACCTGCTGCAAGGAAGTCTCGGTGGACCTTGGCTACTGCTTCTGGTTTAGTGTGGACAAGATATTCGTTACAACCTTCATACTCTGCACCGCCGAAATCTTCAGCCGTTAATTCTTGGACTTGTAGATTAGTACCCATTGCCCCATCAAAGACTATGACTGGTCGTTCTGGACTATGGAGACGATTTAAAAATGAGCTATTCATTATGGCGTATTTAGTATTTAAGTGTTAATATTTATACTACTCTTTTCAGAGTTTGAAAGCAATTTCTTTTATCTATGATAATATGGAGTATAGAGTGTTAAGTGAGCAAATAGAAATAGAGAGAATACTAAAAGACAGGTTTAATCTCAGAGGGATTATCTCTTCCCTATTTTTCTATCTGCTGTTTCCTCTCACAAGTTTTTTCTCTTTAATTTTATCTACTTAATTATAATAAGTATTAAGAGATAATTGAGGGTTAAACGATAACTAAAATTAACTAAAAATCAATTTATTTTTTAGTGGTAAATTATGAGCGATAACTATCAATTATGATGAATTATTTTTTAATAACTAGAACCTAGTAATTCTGATACTTGTAAGATACAAAATTCTAGGATCGGAAGAAGAGAAAACAGGGAACGGATCATTAAAAAAATAATTAAAAACAACTGTACCTTACCGAATAATTAAGGTGTTAAACCTCTCCTTTCAAGGAGAAACAATGAATTTATTTTCCTTTTATTTAATCCGCTTCCTTTTAGGGCTATGTTTTATCAACATCTTTCTTCACATAAAAATTAGGCATTACAGACAAGTTATGTGTAAGTCTGGGAGAGGCTTTTTCGGGAGAAAATTGTATTGAAAAATACACTATGAGTGAGGAATGTAGACAAAATTCTTACTCCCCCCTCTTCCCCCTCTTACCCCTCTCCCCACCCTCCTAGAAAGGTTTCAGGAGTTCCTTCCTTATCAGGGATAGCTTTTAGGGAGAGGTAATTATCAATTATCCATTATCAATTATCAATTATTGAAGAGCCTAATTGAGAACTACCTAAAAAAAAATCAAGTATCTAAATTACATAAACTATTTTATTATCAACTGACTCTGTAAAATCAAACCACTATTAATTATAATAGGAATATTACAAACCAAAAAGCCTCTTTGATACGAGAGAATTGAAAAGAGATGACAACAATTAAGCAATTACCAAAAATTAAGTTTTGGGAAATGTTAAAAATTAGGTGGCAAGATACCCAGAAAAATCAGAAATCAAATGGCAACTTTCTGTTCCGTTTATTGGTCGGTGGGACGACAATTATAGTTAGTATTGCTGGTTTTTATAGCTATCAAGTTGTGCGGGATTTGATTCTAGATAATTTGAAAGCAAATGCTTTGTTGGAAGTACAACTAGGAGTAGATAAAATCGATCAATGGTTGTCTACTAGAAAAATTGAAACATTTACTACTGCTAATACTCCTACCTTCAGAACTATGGATTGGTTAATAGTTGAACCTTTCTTAAAATCTAAACAATTGCGATCGCAAGATTTTTTGTTTTTTGCAATGATTAATATTGACGGTTCCTATTATACTACCAAAGTAGGCAAAGCTAAAGCTAATATCAAAGACCGTCCCCATGTTAAACGAGCAGCAGTTGATGGTGAAGTTAATGTTTCCGATCCAGTCAATTCTCGGACCCTAAATACCCTGATGGTTTTTGTTGCTGCTCCTGTTTGGTCGAACTCTCCTGAGAGGGAAAAACCAATAGGAGTTATGGCAGGTGCAATACCAGTAGACCGGATGAGAGAAGTAGTTAATAATTTGGAATATGGTCCTAACAGTTATGCTTTTGCTCTTAATTCTCAAGGGAAGTCAATATTTCCTCCTCAGCAAAATATAGACGGCAACAGCAAAAACCCTACTACTGATTTTTTATCGTCGGAAAACCCCGAACTACAGAATCTTGCCAGAAAAATGATAGCTCAGGAAGAGGTGGAAGAGGGGGAAGAGAATAAAGGGGGGATAGAATTAGTAGAAATAAATGAGGAAAAAGTTTATATTGCTTACTTTCCAATAGAAGAAGCAAACTGGTCTCTTGGTCTCATCATTCCCAGAGACAATATTGAATCCCAACTGAGGTCATTAAATTTAATGGCTTTAGTAGTGCTGGGTTTGGGTGTCACCATGATTGTAGTTTTGTGGCAAGTACAATCATTTGAACAAAGTCAACTGAAAAAGACAAAAGAAGCTGCAGAAACTGCTAACCAAGCGAAAAGTGAGTTCCTTGCTAATATGAGTCACGAGTTACGCACCCCTCTCAATGGTATTCTTGGTTATAGTCAAATTCTTAACCGTTCTCAGTCTTGGGGGGAAAAAGAACGTAAAGGTATTGAAATTATTCATCAATGTGGCTCCCATTTGTTAACTCTGATCAATGATGTTCTGGATATCTCCAAAATCGAAGCTCGGAAACTTGATTTGCAACCATACGATCTTCATTTGCCTTCTTTTCTGCAAGGTGTTGTAGAAATTATTCGGATCAAAGCATATCAAAAAGGAATTGAGTTGATTTATGAAGCAAGTCCCAATTTACCTCAAGGTATAGTTGCAGATGAAAAACGGTTGCGTCAAGTTTTAATCAATTTGCTCGGTAATGCAGTCAAATTTACTGATACTGGTAAAGTGGTTTTTCAAGTGAAAGTTTTTGAAGTAAGTCAGAGTAGAGGATTATCTGATAATGATGATCGGACAAAATCTCAACCTAAGTCACATCCATCCAGTACAATCGAATTTAAAATTCAAGATACAGGAGTTGGTATCCCTGAAGATAAAATTGATCATATTTTTACTCCCTTTGAACAAGTGGGAGAAAAAGTCAAGCAGTCTGAAGGAACTGGGTTAGGGTTAGCTATTAGTAATCAAATTGTGAACCTGATCGGTTCGCAGATTAAAGTAGAAAGTCAGTTGGGTGTAGGCAGTATATTTTCCTTTGTAGTTAAATTGCCTCTTAGTGATGACTGGGCGTATTCAATGTCTAATGTATCTGGAAAACAAATTGTTGGCTACACAGGAACACAAAAAACTGTTCTAGTTATTGACGATCGCTGGGAAAATCGTTCTGTACTGATGAATTTATTGGAACCAATTGGTTTTGTTCCTGTGGAGGCAGAAAATGGTGCTGAGGGATTAGCTAAAATCAGGCAACTCAAGCCTGACTTGACTATTACAGATTTACATATGCCAGTTATGAATGGTTTTGAGATGCTTCGAGAATTGCGAACTTCAGATGAACTTAAAGATCTCAAGGTAATTATTTCTTCTGCTTCTGTATCAAATATAGATCGCCAATACAGTCTAGATGCAGGTGGGGATGATTTTCTCCCTAAACCTGTAAATGGAGAGGAATTGTTTAAGATGATAGAAGCACATTTAGATATTCAATGGCAATATTCTGAAACAGAAAATATAGAAAATACGGAAATCACGCCTAAATCATCAGTTTCAGACGTACCTGTTGACAATTCTCAAATTATACCTCCACCCCAGGCAGATTTAGAAATTTTACTCGACTTAGCACGCAGGGGTAGCCTCAAAAAATTAACAGAAATCGCTCAAGAACTGCAGGAAATAGAACCACAATATACTCCTTTTATTGAGCAAATATTAAAATGGGCAGATGATTTTCTAGCAGATAAAATTGAAGATTTTATCATTGGTTTTTTGGAGAAAAAGGAATAATTTTATGACAAGCACAGCTAATTCAGAATATATTTTAGTTGTAGATGATACTCCAGCTAATCTTAAAGTAATAGTTGAAACTTTAGCCGATCAAGGATATGAAGTTAGTACCGCAATTAGTGGTGAACGCGCCCTCAAGCAAGTTTCCTATGATTTGCCAGATTTGATTCTTTTAGATATACAAATGCCTGGAATTGATGGTTTTGAAACTTGTCAAAAATTAAAAGAAAATCCGCAAACAAAAGACATTCCTGTAATTTTTATGACTGCTCTTTCAGACAGTGAAAGTATCGTTAAAGGCTTTACATTGGGAGCCGTAGATTATATTACTAAACCATTTCAAGCAGTTGAAGTTCTTGCCAGAATAAAAACTCACATAAATTTACAACATTTAAGAAATAATCTGGAAAAAGAAGTAGCGAAGAAAACCAATGAACTTGCCCTAGCTTTAGAGGAGTTAAAAGCATCTCAAGCACAATTGATTCAAAAGGAAAAAATGTCGGCACTGGGAGAATTAATGGCTGGAATAGCCCATGAATTAAAGAATCCTATTGGTTCAATTTCTAGTAATTCTCGTCATCTAGAAATCTATATGAAAAATCTTTTGGAACACTTATCTTGTTATCAAAAGTATTATCCTAATTCTGTTGAAGAAATTATCGAACACGCTGATGATATTGATCTAGATTTTATGATTGAAGATTTACCCAATCTGACTAATTCGATTAAGACAGCTTCAGAAAAAATTAAATATCTTAGCACTTCTTTACGCACATTTTCTCGCCGTGAGTTAAACAATGATCAAAAGATTAGGTTTGCTATTTGTCAAAGTATTGATAGCACTTTATTAATTCTGAATCATTGTTTGAAAGCTAACCAATATCGTGCAGCTATTAAAGTGGTAAAAAAATATGATTATTTGGCTGAAGTAGAGTGTTTTCCCGGACAATTAAGCCAGGTATTTATGAATCTTATTTCTAATGCTATTGATGCTATTGATGAGTTGAGTAATCAAACAGATTTTGATGTAAAATTTCAGCCTCAGATTCTAATTCATACTTTTATTAATCAGGAAAAAACGGCAGTAGTTTTGAAAATCAAAGATAATGGCGTGGGAATGTCAGAGGAGGTTAAGGCTAAACTTTTTCGTGATCTTTTTACAACTAAAGCTGTCGGTAAAGGGACGGGTTTAGGTTTGTCTATTGCTTATAAAATTATGGTAAAAAATCACGGTGGTAAGCTTTGGTGTGAGTCAACTTTAGGTGAAGGTTCAGAATTTATTATGGAATTACCGATAAAATAAGGGAGTAGGGGAGTGGGG
>JBFRWR010000206.1:0-3948 GCA_051439685.1 Trichodesmium sp. | reverse complement strand
TATATACAATCCGGTTATATAGTATCTGTTCATAATTGCTGTCTACACTTCAATCTCCGCGTCTCCGTGTCTCCGTGTCTCCGCGTCTCCCTACCATACAATAATTATTCAACCGGATTTGATATTAATCCCGCGTATTCCCTGTTCCCTCTGAATCTGAGAAACAAACATAAAATTCTGAAAATGTCAATTATAAACCTACTTCATAAATTCATCTAAAAATCAGCAAAGTGGCGGATGGAAAATATGGCATAAATGTAGTTAAGAACCAATTTTGTTTGTTTAACCACAATCATAAGTCAAAAAACTTACGAGAAAATCCTTAAATATCATCTTCATCATCTTCAAAAATCAGTAGAATAAACGATGACAAAATCAAGAAAATATTGAATAATAAAGTTAATAATTATATTATGCTATTTTATTGATTAATATCTAAAAATTAAATGTTGCTATTATGTGAAAGGTTTAAATTATGATGTCAGCATCGACGATAGGTTATATTAAGCTGGCTAACACCCTAAGTATAGTCAGTCAAAAACAAGTTACTGGTAAGTTAGTTGTTGCTCATGGCAATCAAGAATGGCAACTATACTTCCTATTTGGCCATCTCTTATATGCAAGTGGAGGAAAACACTCTACAAGACGTTGGTATCGAGCTATCAATCAACATTGTCCCGGCTTAAAATTTGCAGCTAATCAGTTAAGCAATAATCAACTTTGGGAATACAAATTATTGGAAACAGCTATTAGCGAAAATCAGATAACATTGGCTCAAGCTAAGGCAATTTTGCGTAGTATAGCTGAGGAAGTTTTTTTTGCTATTATCAGTCAACCTGGTTTAACAAGAAGATGGCATCCCCAGAAACATCCTAGTTCTCAAACAGCTTTAAGTTTACTCTTATCTAGACTAGAAATTAAAGAAGTTTTAGCTTCAGCAAAAATGCTTTGGGAATCTCTACAAGCAGGAGGTTTATGGCATATTAATCCTGATAGTGCCCCAGTTGCTAGAGACAAAAATAATTTATCAAATTCAGAAATTTCCGACTCTTTTTTGATGATTAATAAGTTATTAAATGGGGATAGAACAATTTGGGATATTGGATTGATAATGCAAATGTCTTTAGAAGCAGTTACTCGTAGTTTATATAATTTTAATACACTAGGTTTAATTGATTTTCATCAAGTGGAAGACTGGCTTAATCCTCTAGAAAGACTAAGTTTGGTATCTGTAAAAAATAGTCATCCTCAACCAACAATTGCTTGTATTGATGATAGTAATCTTGTTGGTAATTTATTGGATAAAATTTTAACACCATTAGGATATAAAGTTTTACATATTAAAGACCCAATTCAAGGGTTGGCAATGCTGGAAGATCATCAACCTGCTTTGATTTTTTTGGATTTAGTTATGCCCAAAGTTAGTGGTTATACAGTATGTGATTTTTTAAGAAAAACAAGTCTGTTTAAAGATACACCTATTGTATTTTTAGCTAGTCAAGATGGCATTATCGATCGGACAAGAGCAAAGTTAACAGGAGCTAATGATTATTTAAGTAAATCTTCTAGTTCTGAAAAAATTGTGCAAATTGTAGAAAAATATGTCAATCTTAAACAATCTAAACCTACTCATTTTCCAACTATAGAACCAAGATATAATTTTAGTTTTATGCCAGTAGGCAGCTAAGATTAATGAGTAATTTATTGGGATTGATGCCCTATTTTGTTAATGATAATTAATAATAAATTGTCATTCTCTGGTTTGATAAAAATATGATATGAAATAACTACAGTATATTCTTGATGAATGTGGTCTACTTAGTAGAGTCAATATTTTTTTGCTAATTCCCTATCCTCCAAATCATCTGATCTATTTCCTACTCTCTAAAACCGTAAATATATATACTTCCTCAAGTAATAAGTTGCTATATCAGGCATCAATTTGATTAAGAAGATATGCAGGCTGGTTCATAAATTTGATTCAAGCTATTTCTCAGAAATATTTGACAAGCAAAGTTCCGTTTTTTTCTACTACTGACTCAGAGAAATATTCAGAATATTTATCAAAAATATTTATCAAATTGCTAGAATTACGGATATATTTAATCAGGAATTGAGGATAACAGAAAATGGAGGGTTAAAGCCTATAGAAATAAATTAAGATTATGACTATACTATAAAAGTGAGATATTATAGTTAATAAAAATAGACTTATATGCTAATAACTAATACAGGGTGTAATAAAATATGGAATGCCTTAACTGTACTAAGTAATAAACAGGCAACAGGTAAACTCATCTTAGACAATGGCGAACAAGAATGGCAGATTTATTTTTGTCGGGGTTTAATGCTATACGCTACAGGAGGATACCATCAAACAAGACGTTGGTATCGAGCAATTCATCAACATTCTCATAATTTTAAATTTAATGCTAGTTTGCTATCTACAAAAGAATTATGGGAATATCAATTTCTCAAGCAAGGTATTACCCAAAATCAAATAACTATAGAACAAGCTAAACGAATTATCCGTAGTAGCACTTATGAAGTTTTTTTTACTTTAGCTAGTGAGCCAGTTTTAAATCTAAATTGGCATTCATATCAAAAGTTAACGTCAGAAATTTCTAGCAACTTATTCTTATCTTTAGTCGAGTTAAAACAACTTATTGGAGAGGTACAAAAACTATGGGAACGCTGGCAAAAAATGGGGATTATGGATATTTTCCCAGAACAAGCTCCAATAGTTAAAAAATCAGTGAAATTAGAAAGTCGTCTCAGTACAGAATCTTTACAAGTTCTGAATAATAGGTTTAATGGTGACAATACTTTATGGGATATTACCGCTAAAAAAAAGCAATGTCTAGCCTTAACAACTCGCAGTATATATCATTTTTTTCAACAAGGTTTATTAGAGGTTAAAGCAGTACCAGATTTACCTTCTCCTTTTGAACAATTACGCCTAGCATACTCTTCAACAAATCGCCAAAGACCTTTAATAGTTTCTCTAGATTCTATGACAACAACTAACAATTTTTTAGAGCAAATATTGATGCCTAAAGGATATAAAATTGAGAAAATTATTGACCCGATGCAAGGAATAGGAAGCATGGCTAAAAGACCACCTGCATTAATCTTTATGGATTTAGTTATACCTGATGTAGATGGTTATGCTTTATGTAATTTTTTGCGGACAACTCCAGCTTTTAAACAAACTCCTATTATTATTTATACTGGACTAGATAATTTGATAAACCGGGCTAGAGCGCGAGTAGCAGGGGCGACAGATTTTTTAAGAAAACCTGCAAATGCAAACAAGATATTACAAGTAGTTGAGAAATACTTAAAGGTAAAAAAAATACAACATAAAACTGAAACTAAGTTAGTTCCATCTAAATATTTGGCTTGGGCACGTTAATTTAGGGAATAGGGAATAGGGAGTAGGGACAAGAAAAATATATATATTTAAAAAATAAATATCTAGTAAAAATAATGAATTTTTTCTGGATTAAAGCAAAGATATTCTACCAAAAAATAGCGATAATTAAAATCTTTATCTGATACAAAAAAGAAATATAATTAGGGGTTGCTGAAAAAGTCTTATGGGTGAGGGTAGGAGACAGCTATACTGGAGACAGGAGACAGGAGAAAAGGGAATTTAGAGGAGATAGGAGTAAGAATTGTAAGAATGATTTTTCAGCCTAAATCTTGGCTAAAATACTAACTTTTTGAGGCTGAAAAGCTGAAAACCAGGCACTTTTTTCTACCCCAAAAAAGGCCAATACCTTTATCTGTAAATACTTTTAGATTTAATCAGCTAGCCCTAATTATATCAAATCCGGTTGAATAGTTATTGTATAGTCGGGAGTAGGGGAGTAGGGGAGTAGGGGAGTAGGGGAGTAGGGGAGTAGGGGAGATTGAATACTGAAAATTATAGAATTATCAACATAT
>JBFRWR010000205.1:0-19261 GCA_051439685.1 Trichodesmium sp. | reverse complement strand
TAGACTTAGAAACCTGGGTAGTTTGGAAACCTGTAACTATTTCTATGATGTTTCGTAAAAGTTGGATAAAAAGTGCCGGAGGTTTTGATACTCGTTGGCATCATGGAGAAGATATTGATTTAGTTTTACGTTTATCTATTAATGGTTGTGAGGCAGTTTGGTTGCCAAAAATTACTTATTGTTATCGTCAACATCATCGCAATGCTACGAGAAAATCTAGTCAACAAGCTGTTAGTATGATGGCTGTTTTAGATAACTTTTTCAGTAGACCAAATTTATCAAAATCTATTCGTCAATTAGAGGCAAAATCTCGTTATTATACTTTGAGTTGGTTAGCATGGCAGGCGCATCGAAATGGTGATTTAATTGAGATGGGTAAATATTTACGAAAAGCTGGGAAATATACTCCTTTATCTATTACAGAAACTATCGATCATTGGGTCGATAGTTTTAATAGTCTTTATCAACAATATGGTTATGATTTTGATGTTTATGCGTTGACAAATTCGGATGTTTGGCAACAATTAATGTTAGATATGGTTATTACCAATGGATAATTAATAATGGATAATTGATAATTGATAATTAGGGCTGGCTGATTAAATATAAAAGCATTTACAGATAAACCCTTTAGCTTTTTTAGGTCGAAAAAAGTACCCGCTTTTTAGAGCGAAAAGCTGAAAAAGTGAGTATTTTAGGCAAGAGTTGGGCAGAAAAATCAAGGGATAATTCTGACTGCTACCTCCTCACTTATTTCCTAGTATTCCTGACTTATGACTCCTGACTCCTGACTCCTACCCCTACCACTCATACTTTTTCAGCAAACCCTAATTAATATGGAATAATTAATAACTGAAGAGTACAAAGTTATCCCAAATAATGATTTCCCTTCAGTTAAAAGTAATCTGTAACTGATTTTTTTGTGCGGAAATAACCTGCAAATAGTATTTAGCAATGTCTTTTAGTTTAAACATATATCTACTATTTATACTCTCTTGAACTTGACTTTTATTGCTATAGTAATTGGGAATTAGATGTGAAAATTAAGGTGTTTCTGAAAAGAATAAAATATAGCAGTTATCATATTCATTTTTATACATTTTCTGCTTCTTAACTGTTCCTTGTTCCCCATTCTCTTTTCCCTAAAAGTCTGCAACATCTCACAACTTAAATCAGATGACGATACTACTATATTTTTAATCTTCAATAAGTTGATAACTCTTAGCCTTCCAGCATTCACTCATTTAAGATTCCTCTTGTATAATCAAATATAGAAAAACCAATATTATTAATTTATGTAAAAAAACAATGATTTGTATATTACAATACTTCAACGAATATTTACCTATATAATAAACTAATAGAAAAATTAAATTTATGTTTGAGTTTGTCTCAGAGATTGAATGTATCAGGAAAGATAAAAATGAGATAGGGAATAGGGAATAGGGAGTAGGGAGTAGGGAGTAGGTAGTAGGGAGTAGGTAGTAGGTCTGAAGAAATCAACACAAATATTTCTCACTTCCAAATCTAGGAATATATTTACCTGATATCTATCTACCTAATGGATACACAACTTGGAAATCTTACCAATTTGGGATTTTAGTAACTATTCGTTCTCTTAATACTTATTTTACAAACATTTTCTCAAAAGAGACAAATGACAAATAATTAATTGGCAACAATTAAGAATAAATTTGAAAAATCCGATAGCAATGCTAAATAGGTTCTAAAAAATCAAAAAGTAAATAAAAAACCTGAAACTCTTACCTTTTCCCAGTTAAGCGTTCCCTGTTCCCGAAAAAGCAGTAGGATTTTTACCACGAATAAAATAGGATTACTATATATACATAAACTGAAATATAGAACTGTGAATTTCATCAATAATTAGGAAATGAAAAATAAAATGATAACAAAATCAACTGATGAATTTATACCAGTTTATGGACCAGTAAAATCTTGGCGATATGGGCGATCGCTAGGCATAGATCCCATAGGCAAAACTTCCACTTGTTCATTCAATTGTGTTTACTGTCAGCTAGGAGAAATCGAACAAAAAACAAGCGAGCGCTCAATTTACCTTCCCACAGAAAAAATATTATTAGAACTAGAAAAATTTGCACCTTGGGATGTAGATATTATCACTCTCAGTGGTAGTGGAGAACCTACATTAGCTCTAAATTTAAAAGACATTATTCAAGAAACTAAAAAATTAACAAACAAACCAATTTTAGTCTTAACAAATGCTACAAAATTAACCAATTCAGAAGTTAGATTTGCATTAACTTTAGCAGACAAAATATCAATCAAAATTGATGGGATTAACCAAAGACAATTAGAAGGAATCAATCGACCTGCTGAGAAATTAAACTTGTCAAATATCTGGCAAAGTATCAGACAATTTAAAGAACAATATCAAGGAAACTTAGCAATTCAAACAATGATTCTATCTCCATGGAATCCTCAAATAAAATCAGAATATATTAGCTTAATAAAATATCTTAAACCTGACGAAATTCAACTTAATACTCCGACGCGCCCTAAACCTTTAAAACATCAATTAGATGCTAGAGGAAACCATACAGAATATCACCCTTATGCCGTGCAAAAACTTAAGTGTGTTAATCAAAATATATTACAAGAATTTGCCGAGGATATTTCCAAAAATACAAAAATTCCGGTTCGTTATAAACAGAAATAGGATTCAGATTTTTTGATAATAAAAAAAAAGGAGTGAAATATGAATAACTTAACAGCCAAATCATCAACAACAATACCAGTACAAATTCCACCAGGACATTTGAATATTATGGGTTATGTGGATGAGTCAGAAGTAAATGGTCCTGGTTGTCGTGCAGTAGTATGGGTACAAGGTTGTAAAAAGGGATGTGGAGGCTGTTTTAATCCTGATTCTTGGTCTTTTGATGTTAACCAATTAATCAGTATTGAAGAACTAGCAAATAAAATATTAAATAATCCTCGGAATACAGGAGTTACTTTTTCTGGAGGGGAGCCTTTTTTACAATCATCAGGACTAGCAGAATTAGCAAAAATCTTAAAATCTAGAGGTTTAAATGTAATGTCTTTTACTGGATTTACTCTAGGAGAATTACAATCAAAAAATGCACCTTTTGCAGCTGAAGAATTATTATCTCAGTTAGATATTCTGATTGATGGACCTTTTGTACAAACCTTAGCTATTCATTCTCCTAATTCTCTAGTTTCTTCTAGTAATCAAAGAGTGAGAATATTTAATCCAGACTTACAAAATCAATTAAATTGGGCAAGCGATCGCCTAGAAATTCATGTGCTAAAAGATGGCAGTCGGATATTTACTGGTTATTGGGGACAGTTAGGTTTAGGAGAGAATTAATCAGTCTAGGGAATAGGGAATAGGGAATAGGGAATAGGGAATAGGGAATAGGAAATAGAATAATTTTAAAGGATTCCAGGATTTATAAATTTCAATAGCCTTAATGTGTCGTGCTATATAAGTTATCAGTTAGCTAGCTAGGGTTTGCTGAAAAAGTCTTTTTTTCAGGAGTAGGGGAGCGGGGGAGTAGGGGAGTGGGGGAATAATTTTTTTACCCAACTATGCACCATAAATGCGCTCCTTTTTGAGCATCAATAGCTGAAAACTAGGTACTTTTTCCCGACCTAAAAATGCTAAAACCTTTATCTGTCAATACTTTTATATTTAATCAGCAAGCCCTACCTAAATAAAAAGTTTATTGGAAAATAAATGCTCAAATCTAATAGTTATTTAACGCTTTCAAGAAATTAGATTAATTATATTTGTGGGGCTAATTATCCAACAAAAAAAGTCTGAAGTTTACTATTTTAAGACGATGAAAAAAATAAACTTCAGTATTTCAATCCTTATTATAGTAAGATGTACTGATATAGCATTTCCGAAAGTTATGAGGTACAGTTATATTTTTGTCTTTTTGTTCCCTGTTCCCTGTTCCTTTTTCCCTCAAACCTAAAATTTTGTACCTCACGCTTTTTGGGAATTGCTATAACTGAAATGACTTATTTTTAGGGAGCATTACCTCAGAAAAGCTAATAGCAAGTCAATCACAATGATTAAAAAAAAATTCTCGAAAACCATTTTAATAGTAGGATTAATTTTGCTGATATTAGTTTGTCAAGCTAGCTTTATAGTTAACTCAGCAAATGCTCTAATTCGAGAAATCGAAGAAACACCTACTCAAATAGTTTATCAAGCAAAACATACCTTAAGAGACGAAACAGGAAAATTCTGGCAAGTAGTATTTTATAAACGTTTAAAATCAGGTGAAATAGATACTATTAATCTGCGCTTAGTTGGTTTTCCTGGTGCTGTAGAATTTACTCATCCACAACCTTTAAAAATTAGTTATACTCAGGAAAAAACATTTCTAGCTGTAGATAATTTTGCAGAAAAAGCACCAGCTACTAACGTGGGTGAATATCAATTTCCAGAACTTTTATTTAACCTCAACACAAATGCTAAAGTTGTTCTATCTTTGCCTTTAAAAACTAACCAACAAACAATAATCAAAATACCTTTTCCTGTATTGTTAGAATGGCAAGAAGTTATTAGTCATAATATCGAGGGAATAGGGAACACTGGGAAAAACATTTCATAGTGTAAGATTCATTATCAGTCTATATCTTAACCAATTAGGGTTTGCGTATGGAAAATCTTTTTGTTGAGGTAGGGATTAGGGAGTAGTGAAGAATCCGGAGTTAGAGGAGTTATAAATTATAGAGGAGTTGCTCTACAGAATAACAAGAAGTGATTTTTCTGCCATATTTACCCCCAAATGCTCACTTGTTCCCCACTAAAAATTCGTCCAATCTTTATCTGTTATCTGTCAATCCTTTGATATTTAATCAGCAAGTCCCAATTATTTCTTAGCTATAAATTAATACGGTTCAGATCAGACTAAAACTGCTATGGTATAGAAGCATTTTCTGAGATTTTCAGATTACAGAACTGTCTAAAAAATCCTTAACTGAACTGTATTGAGCTATAAATAAGGTAAGCATTCAGCTATTAGCAGTCAGCTATCAGCTCCAAATATTTTTTTCCCCTACTTTTAAGTCTAAATCTATCTATTCTATGTTAATGAAAACTGATATAAAAAATATAGCAATCATCAGTAACTAATGAAACTATGCAATTTCTGCACAAGTATCAAAAATTAAATTAGATTACTATATTTTCTGTTACAAGTTATTGAAAATAATTACTGTTGCTATTTAGATAGCAATGTAATTACTTCTTTTTATTAATATCACGAGCCATGCTTTTGAAATCTAGTCCATCACTAGAGTTACTAACAGAACGAGGTTTTACTGTAGTAGGTGTAAATGTGGAAGATTGTGTAGAACTAGAAGTAGAGAAACTAGAAGTAGAAGAATAGGAAGGAGTTGGAGTTTCTCCTACAGTTTCTTTCATTTGCATAGAAGAAACAGCCTTTTCTGTCTCTCCTTCTATCAAATTAATCTTACCTACTGCTTTAGGATAGCTCCTCTTAACTGTCTTAGATTTCCGCATAAAGTTTACATCACCAAGACTACTTGCACTATCTGGATCTAGGAAGAAAGCTTCCTTTGGTTGGTTATTATCTTGGTTCCCAAAAAGTCCTCTGATAAATCCAGTCATCTTTTTTTACCCTTGTATATCTGTTTATTTTGTTATGTTATGTAAAACTTTATCATAATTTATCGCAAATTGTCACAAAAATTTTCATAATTTACTTAAAGTGCCAAAATCTAGCACTCTGTCCATACAGATAGTATTATCCAATTTCTAAAATATATTAGACTATAGACAAAATAGAAGGTCAAACTTTGAAAAATGGTAGTCCTTTGATAATTATGATTTAGGGTAGAGGTAGAGAATAGGGAATAAAAATACTTTATTATACCTGAAATTCTTAGTTTAAAATACAGGGGACTTCTTCTAAATCAAAGTGATTCTCTCTCCTCCTGACTCGTGAATCCTCAAGACTTAATCAATCTATAACTCTTTAACCGAATTTGATATAACTAATTATTGTACACCACTACCTGAAAAATTACTTCCCAATACAAAAGCGACTAAAAATTCTATCCAAAACAGACTCCGTTACATCCTCTCCTGTTACCTCTCCCAAAGCATAAATTGCTCCCCTTAAATCTATACTCCAAAAATCTAGAGGTAAATTATTTTTAATAGTATTTAAACATTGCTCCACAGCAATTTTCGCCCTAGTTAAAGCTGCAGCTTGCCTTTGATTAATCGCCAAATCTAAATTTTCTGCCTGTAAATTACCCAAATTTATAGCATTAAGAATTACCTTTTCCAAATCCTCAATTCCTTGATTATTAATAGCTGCTGTAGTCACAACATTCTTAATAGTTTCTGGATAATAAATAGACTTAATTAATTCCGGCTGTAGCAAATCAATCTTATTAATTATCAAAATTAAAGAACGATGTTTTACCTGTTGATAAATAATATTATCTAACTCAGTCCAACCAGCCTGACCGTCAATCGTCAATAAAACAAGGTCAGCAGACTCAGCAGCTCGACACGAGCGCTCCACCCCAATTCTTTCCACCCGATCCTCAGTTTCCCGAATACCAGCAGTGTCCAAAACCTGCACCGGAATACCACCAACGACCAACTGAGACTCCACCACATCCCTAGTAGTACCAGGAAGATCAGTCACAATAGCGCGATCGCTGCGACTCCAAGCATTTAACAGACTCGACTTACCAACATTTGGGCGTCCGATAATAGCCACCTTCAAACCAGTTCGTAATAACTCACCGTGATTTGCCGTTTCCAGTATCTCTGACAAATTTACCAAAATCTTTGTAACTTCTTGAGTAATACTCGACTCATCCAAAGGCGGTAAATCTTCCTCAAAATCAATTCGAGCCTCTATTTCTGCTAAAATATCCAGACAACTTGCCCTTAACTTACGAATTGGACTAGCCAACTTACCTTGTAAACCAGCCAAAGCAACTTGAGCAGCAGCAGGAGATTGAGAACCCACTAGATCGGCAATACTTTCAGCTTGAGTCAAATCCAACCGTCCATTTAAGAAAGCTCGTAAAGTAAACTCCCCTGCTTGGGCTAATCTTGCCCCCGCTTCAATACATAATTGTAATACTTGTTGTATAGCAATAATTCCACCATGACAGTGAAACTCTACCACATCTTCGCGGGTATAAGAACGAGGAGCCTGCATAATTAATAATAAAGCTTCGTCTACTAATTGCCCAGTTTGGGGATGGCGAATATAACCATAGAGAATGCGGTGAGTCTCCCAAACCTGTTTCCCTGGTGCATGAAATAGAATTTTAGCAATTTTCATCGCCTCAGAACCAGACATCCTAACTATCCCCACACTTCCTTGTTGGGGAACAATAGCAGTAGCGATCGCGGCAATAGTATTTCCGGGAGTCATGTCAGTTATCAGTTATCAGTTATCAGTTATCAGTTAGCCTCCTATGGTCGGAACTGCGTTAACAGTTTGCTACGCAGATGTTTGCGGAGCATTCCGATAGAGATTAATCAAAAACTATAACTCACCATCTGGAAAAGTGCGATAAAGATTTAACTTTTTATAGAACCCCTAAGCGGCTCTATAAAATTAGCTGGAGAGATCGGGGGACGGGGATATGGGGAGATGGGGAGATTGGGGCTATTTTTATACTTTTTTCCCTATTCTATTTCACCGAAATTCTGACTCCGCGCCTCCGCGCCTCCGCGCCTCCGCGCCTCCTGTCTCCTGTCTCCTGTCTCCTGTCTCCTAATCCTCACTTTTGCAAAGATACTGTTAGGGGTTCTATATATAGAAATATGATTTAACGATATATTGAAAATTTTTAGGGAACAGGGAACAGGGAACAAATTATAAGAAAAAAATGTATAAAAATAAATATGATAACTTTTCTATTCTACACTTTTAGGCAACAGTCACATTCTCACATCTGATTCCCGACTGGACGCGGGTAAATTAAGCGATGAACCTTCAAATTTTATCCCTTTGTGATAGCTTCAAATATCCAGCAAGATTAGACAAGTCGTTTTAACCCTACCCGAACATTATCCGAGCTATTAGCAAAACCCCTGATTGCTTTATTGATAAAATCTTGAATTTTTTCTATCATTGATTATAACTATATGTAGAAAATTAACTTATTTGATGATGTTAAGAAGCCTCCAACAACTTCCGCAGCAATTCTTACCTAACCTAACTCAACAAAAATCTGTGTCCAATACAAATAAACCACCGAAGTTGCATAGATATGGACGATATTTACAGCGTCGCTTCACCCGAATGCGGGGAACTCCAGAATATATTGCTAGAGGTTTAGCAGTAGGAGTCTTTGCTGGTTTTTTTCCCATATTTGGCTTTCAAACTATAGTTGGTGTAGCACTAGCAACCCTATTCCGAAGTCATAAAATTGCTGCTGCTGCTGGAACTTGGGTAAGTAATCCCTTAACTTATTTACCAATATATACAATTAATTTTAAAATTGGTAGATCGTTACTTAATTGTCAACAGGAATTTGTACCCGAAAGTATAACTTCTTTTTCAGATTTAATCGAACATGGGACTCAATTTGTTGTAGCTCTATTTCTAGGTTGTTTGGTAATGGGTGCAATAGGAGGAATCTTGAGTTATTTTATGGGATTAAAACTAACTCGTTTTTGGCGGAATCGCCGAGAAAAATTAAAAATTAATTTGTCTTAAAATCAACTATTTTTTGAGTTAGAAAAGCATTTTTTTCAAACCATAAAAATCAATTTATTGTTTAATTAGAGACTTT
The DNA here is from genome assembly GCA_051439685.1 of Trichodesmium sp. Taxonomy (GTDB): domain Bacteria; phylum Cyanobacteriota; class Cyanobacteriia; order Cyanobacteriales; family Microcoleaceae; genus Trichodesmium. Next base: position 10,447 of record JBFRWR010000205.1, on the reverse strand, counting down.
TGATAAAATAAGTATTAAGAGAATGAATAGTTACTAAAATCCCAAATTCCTAATATTTCCAAGAATTGAAATCCAGTAGGTAGATAGATATTAGGTAAATATATAGCAATCCTCTAATCGGTTGCAGTATTTTGGGAGTAGGGGTAATTCATGGAAAGCGTAGGATTCCGTAGGAAATTACCCCTATTCCCTACTCCCTACTCCCTACTCCCTTTCTTATCACAATCCTATTTTATTAGTGACAAAAATCTTACTGCTTTTGAGGGAACAGCAAAAAGGTTGGAGTTTCAACTTTTTTATTTACTTTTTAATTGGTCACACCCTATGCGCAGATTGCTATATAGCAATCCTATTTCATTCGTAAAAAGCCAGAAATGTTATACTCTAATCAAATATTTGTTTGAGCTGTTTACACACCGTCAAATCTTTGATTTTCCCAAAATTTTGATGTATGGCTACTTTTCATAAATCATTTAGGATTGCTATATCAATATTTTTATATAACCCCTAACAGTATCTCCAGAAAATAGGTTGGAGGAAGAATTAATTGATAAAAAATGGGTAATAATTGATTTGATGATGGGCTGCGTAGGAGATATCTAATACACCCCCTCTCCCCATCTCCCCATCTCTCCATACTCCCCCACTCCGCTACTCCCCTACTCTCAATCTATAATTTTAAATAGACCCTTTCAGGGGTTCTATCAGAGGTGATTTATAAACTTAGCTATTTGCATAATATTTCTTTCGCAGAAAAACTATTATTCCACGGATTTGTCAGGGATATTATTTTTCTGAGACCGTCACTGCTCAAATCAAATATCCCAAATAAATCATCCTCTTAATATCAAATTAATCAATAATATTTTACTATAAAAATATTATCGAAAATTGCATAAACTATAAATTAACAAACATTTGTAATCGGATAAAAGTAGATGATGATTAGCCAAATTGTAGATCAACGGTATCGTTTTATCCAACCTATAAGTTCCAGTATTTTCGGGAAAACTTATCTGGCAACAGATACCCATCGTCCAGGTTCACCCCAATGCGTTGTCAAAGAAATTCAACTAGCTAATTTTAACTCAGAAAAGCAAGAAATTATCCTATCATTATTTGCAGAAAAAGTAGAAAAATTTTACAACTTAAGTAAACACGAAAGACTACCAAATCTATTAGCTTATTTTCAAGAAAATAATAATCTATATTTAGTAGAAGACTATATAGTAGGTAAATCTCTATCTGAGGAATTAGGCGGAGGTAAACCCTTAATGGAATTAGAAACGATCGACCTCTTAAAAGAAATACTAGAAATTTTAATCTTCATTCATAATAGTGGAGAAAATCATGGAAAAATCAAACCAGCAAATATAATTAGGCGAATGTTAGACCAAAAATTATGCTTAATTAATTTTGGTTTAGAAAAAGAAATAAAGAGAATTTTAGAAGCAAATGAACAAAAATTAATATCAGAAAATAGCAACCAAAATACATCGGATAGCTCACTTTATAGATCATCAGCAAACAATCAGGAAGAAGTAGACAAAAAAAGTGATATTTATGCTTTAGGAATAATTGCCATTCAAGCACTAACAGGATTATCAGCTCAACAGTTATTGACTCAACAACAAACTAATAATAATACTCCAGGAATAGAAATACCTTGGCAGAATTTACAACTATGCTCTCCAGAACTATCAAATATTATTGAAAAAATAGTAAATAGTCAAAATCAACAACATTATCAGTCAGCAACAGAAATTTTAACAGAATTGAACAATATATCAGTTTCAGTAAATAAAGAGAGAATTTCACAAGTAGCAACAGTAATTAAAGAACCTGCAAAAATAGATATTTCAGCACCTCCACCTCAACCCAAAAACAAGCAAAAAATGATATTAATTGTTAGTTTGGGATTGATAACTATCGCAGGAATAACAGTAACTTATCTGTGGCAATACCAATTTAATTCAAAAGCACAAACCCTGTATAATCAAGGTCAAGAATTAGCAAAACAAGGAAACCAACAAGCAGCGATCGCCAACTATACCGCAGCACTAAAACTCAATCCCAAAAATGCAGTAACTTACTATCAAAGAGGCAATTCTTATTATGCGCAGGGAGCTTATGAAAAAGCCATAAAAGACTATACAACAGCGATTAAAATCAAAAAAAACTATAATGATGCTTATTATCAACGCGCCCTAACTTATTATCAACTAGATAACTATGAAAAAGCAATTACCGATCTAACCCAAACAATACGCATCAATCTTAACCATATCGAAGCTTATCAAAAACGGGCAGAAATTTACTACAAAATAGGAGACTACCAAAACTCAATTCAAGACTATAGTAAATCAATTAGACTTAATTCTCAAGATAGTCAGACTTATACTTATAGAGGAATAGCAAGAGCAGCAACAGGAGATCAAACAGGTGCAATTAGTGACTACACTCAAGGGATAAAACTCGACAAAAAAAATGCCGAAGCATACCATCATCGAGGTAAGTCTTACTTGGAAATAGAAGATTATCAAAGAGCAATAAAAGACTATAAACAGGCATTAGAATTAGAACCAAATAACTCAGATATTTATACAAATAAATGTCAAGCTCATCTCCAAGTAAAAAATTATCAAATAGCAATAACAGACTGTCAAAAAGCAATAGAAATAAATCCTCAAGATTTTCTAGCTTATAATTATAGATGTATTAGTTACTTGAATTTAGGAGATTATCAAAAATCAATCAAAGATTGTAGCATTGCCATTAAAATCAACCCTGAAAATCTAGAATCTTACATTAATAGAGGTTTAGCAAACTCAGCTATTGGAAATTTACAAAGTGCCATAGAAGACTTTACCATAGCAATCAAAATTAATCCTGAAAATGATTTGAGCTATACTCATCGGGGAAAAATTTTTTCAGAAATAGGAAACTATAATCATGCCATTAAAGATTTTTCCCACGCAATTAAACTCAATCCAAATAATCCTCAAGCTTATTATGAACGAGGAATGATTTTTTATGAATTACAAGACCGCAAAGCAGCATTAGTAGACTTTCAAAAAAGTTCTAATCTATTTCTAGAAAAAGGTCAAATCAAAGATTATCAAAAATCCTTAAATATGATGGAAAACTTACAGTAATTATACAGCAGCTTCCTAATTAATAAAGTACATATGTTTACGCTTTTAGGGAGTAGGGAGTAGGGAGTAGGGGAGATTATAAAAAAGGCACAAATACTCTTTTAGTAAGCATTCAGCTATTAGCTAACAGGTATAGCACTTTGCACGACTAATCAGTACAGTAATAATAGTAAGTAGAATAAGTTCTAATTTGCTCAAAGTTTATTGCTCTGATTATTTATTGTACTTAACTGTTATGCAAAGGGCTGTATCAGCTTTTTAATCAATAAAGCAAACATTTCCTGAATTTATACTATACTACTATATTTTTAACCAGAGAATTGAAGCAAAATAGCGACTAGCTCTAGTTATCAACTCTAATTGTAATGAAGCTATTAGCTGACTGCTGACTGCTGACTGCTTACCTCTTTTAGGTGTATCACATTAACCTGGAATTTGCTGTAATAATTCAGTATTTAGCATACATAATTCAGCTATTCGGTTAATAAAATTAAAAACGTTGCTGAATAAAATTACAATTTTAATAGCATTACTTTTAGTAATTAGTATAAAAACTGAATACTTAGTAATAATCAAACATCTTAAAGAATAAATTTACCATTTTAGACTAGACTTAAAACCAAAATTAAACTATCAAAAGAATAGTTTTGCTTCCTATTTGTTTAATTTATCATATAAAATAATAGTAACTAGGAAAAATAGCAAAACACTTAATTGATAACTCCATAAGCTATATCTATTAGCTACCCTCTATCTCAATAGTCAAAAAAAATGGTATAAAATGAATAACATGAACATGATTGGTCAACTGCTAGATGGACGTTACCGGGTGGTTCAAGTCCTCAGTTCCGGTGCATTTGGACAAACTTATTTAGCCGGGGATACCCGTCGCCCTGGGCATCCTCAATGTGTAGTCAAACAGCTAAGGGCGCCTGGAAATAGCTTCACAATAGTCAGAACTGCTCACCGTCTATTCAAGCAAGAAGCAGAAATATTAGAAAAATTAGGAAGACACGATCAAATTCCTTTACTATTAGCTTATTTTGAAGAAAATAATCAATTTTATTTAGTAGAAGAATTTATTCCAGGAACACCATTAAATAAAGAAATTATTCCTGGCAAACCTTGGCAAGAAAAACAAGTAATTCAACTGTTATTAGAAATATTAGAAATTTTAGTATTTGTACATGGACATGAAGTAATTCATCGTGATGTAAATCCATCTAACTTAATTCGTCGTCAACCAGATAAAAAATTAGTTTTAATTGACTTTGGTTCCGTCAAAGAAGTGAGTCATAGAATTGCCGAAGCCAACGGTGAAATGCAAAGAACAATCGCCACAGGAACTCCTTCATATATGCCGATCGAACAATTTCAAGGCATTCCTCAATATAATAGCGATCTGTATGCAGTAGGTATGATTGCCATTCAAGCTTTAACAGGTATTCCTAGTGGGGAACTACCAAAATTACAGGATTTATCCCCATCAAATCCTAGCGGTATCCTCTGGCGCAACCGAGCGCAATGCTCCTCAAATCTAGCCGATATCATAGAAAAAATGGTACATTACCATTACACCAAACGTTACCAGTCTGCGGCAGAAGTTGTCACCGCACTAGAAAAAATTCACAGTCGGTCTCAAGCAGTAATCCCGCCCCGACCACCCAAAAGTAAAAAACACGCAAATCATCCATCTCCAAAAAACATTCTGAGAATGTCATCTCATCCGTTATGGTTTCTTGTATTTGGTTTTGCCAGTTTAGGAATTATTGCAGTGCTAATTGGGATAGTGAGTTTTTTGAATCGCCCGAACCCCGTTAAAGCAGAAAGAATATTTGAAAGAGGAATAGAAAATTCAAATCAAGGTAATCAACAAGCAGCAATTTCAGCTTTTAACAGAGCAATCAAACTAAATCCTGGTGAAGCAGAATATTTCTACCAACGGGGAAATGCTTATTACAATTCAGAAGAATACGAAAATGCTATAGCCGACTATACCAAAGCGATAAATCTTAACCCTAGCTATGTTAATGCCTATTTTAACCGAGGAGTAACTTATTTAGATAACCAAGATTATGCTGGAGCAATTGGTGATTTCACTCAAGTCTTACGCCTCAAACCTCAAGATGCAGAAGCTTATTATAAAAGAGGATTAGTTTACTATCAATCGCAAAACTATAGTGCTGCAATTCAAGATTACACTCAAGTGATTCGACTGCAACCGAATGATCTGATTGCTTATCATGGGAGAGGATTAGCTCGTGCTGCTAATAATGATTTACAAGGTGCAATAGCAGATTACACTCAGATGATTGCCATTGAACCAGATGAAATAGATGGTTATTATAGCCGAGGTAGAGCCAGGTTTTTTCTCGGAGATTATCAAGGTTCTCTTGATGATTATAATCAAGTGATTCAAATAGACCCCAACAATGAAGAAGCTTATACTAACCGTTGTAGCACATACCTAAATTTAGCAAAATATACAAAAGCCGTATCTGACTGTACTGAAGCAATTAAAATTAACTCTAAAAATGAAATTGCCTATAATAACCGATGTATGGCATATCTAAATTTAAAAGAGTATGACAAAGCAATAGCTGACTGCACTCAAACAATTGAACTTAACCCCAAAGAGCCGCAAGCATATACAAACAGAGGTTTAGCTTATGCAACAGCTAATCAACCAGAAAAAGCCATAGAAGATTATACTAAAGCAATTGGATTAAGTCCAAACAGTGCAGAAGCTTATGCAAACCGGGCTACTGTCTACTCAGAACAACAAAATTATCAGAAAGCGATCGCTGATTATGTTCAAGCTATCAGACTTAACCCTGAATATGCAGGCGCTTACTACAACAGAGGATTAGTTAGAGTAAGTATGGGGGATAAAAAAGGAGCAATTAGTGATTTTGAAAAAGCAGCGCAACTTTATTTAGAGCAAGGAAGAACAGGCGGTTACAGAGATGCTCAATACCAAGTAGAAAAATTACAATAATTGTTATATCATGTCTCTTTGAATAACCACAATAAAAAATTTAAGGAGTAGGGAGTAGGTAGTAGAAATAAATTTACCGAATAATCAAGGTTTAAAGCCTTCTATTTCAAGAGAAACAATGAATTTATTTTCCTTTTATTCAATCCTCTTCCTTTGAGGGAGAGGTAATTATCAATTATCAATTATCAATTATTGAAACTCATATTCTCGCGCTTGAGAGCAGAACATTTTTATTATGGCGATCTTAATCATACTTGATATTAGTTATTAAACATCAGAATGACAAATAAAAAAATTATCACACTCTTAACTGATTTTGGCTTAAAAGATTTTTATGTCGGTGTAATGAAAGGTGTAATTGCCAGAATTAATCCTAGTCTTAAAGTAATTGACATAACTCACGAAATTCCTCCCCAAAATTTATTTGCAGCCAGATTTTGTTTACAAAATGCTTATCCTTATTTTCCCTCAGAAACAGTTCATATTGCAGTTGTCGATCCAGGAGTCGGGAGTGCCAGAAGAGCGATCGCCGTGCAATTGCCTACAGGTTTTTTAGTCGGACCTGATAATGGTATTTTTAGTGGAATTTTAGACAATTTAGACAGAGAAAATATCGTAGTTATTGAACTAAATAATTCTGAGTATTGGAGTACAGATAAACCTAGCACAACTTTTCATGGTAGAGACATATTTGCTCCGATTGCAGCTCATCTTGCTAGTGGAGTAAACTTAGATAAATTGGGAGTAAGAATTAATCCAGAAAGTTTAGTTAAATTGCCTGTAAATAAAATTAAATTTACAGAATTAGGGATTGAAGGTTATGTTCAATATATAGATCATTTTGGCAATATAATTACCAATATTCCTAGTAGTTATATAGCCGGAAAAACCTGGTCAGTTGTGATTAAAAAAGAGCAAAATTATGACTTATTTAAAACTATAGATAGTGGGAATACTTATACTGACTGTAAACCAGGAGAATTAATTGCTATTGTTGGTTCTCATGGTTTTATCGAAATTGTTGCTAATGCTAGTAATGCTCAGTCTCAACTTAATTTAAAGTATGGAGAGGCAGTTCAAATTATAGAAGCCATTTTGGAGCTATGATTGGGAGTGTGAGAAGTGTGGGGAGTGTGGGGAGTGTGGGGAGTGTGGGGCTATTTTTATACTTTTTTCCCTATTCTATTTCTGCAAATTCTGTCTCCTGTGTCCTGTCTCCTGTCTCCTAATCCTCACTTTTGCAAAGATACGCTTAGGGGTTCTATATAGCGCTACGCGAAGCGGGAATAGAGAATAGGGGGACACGGGGACGCGGGGACGCGGAGACACGGAGACGCGGGGACACGGAGACGCGGAGACACGGAGATTGGATAAAATTAGGAAACTGAGTAATTAAGGAAATGGAACTGCCCGCGAGTAGGGGAGCAAGATGCTCCCACTACCCTGACTCGTAACACAAACAATTACAATGGACGACCATTACAATGCACCACCACCAACTTGATTTGCAATACCTATTTACTAATTTATTATTGTTAAATAACCACTAATTATCAAAAAAATAACTTATTTAATAGACATCCCCAAAAATCAAAAATTAAATCAATTCAAGATATGAAATAAACAATTATTTCCCCTCCTGGGAGGGGCGGGGGTGGGTTCCCTATTCCCTATTCCCTATTCCCTATTCCCTGACTTCTGCAAGAAGTATAATGATAAATGACTGGCATCATAATTTAGTTAAAAGTAAATAAATATAGATAAATATTATTTTATATTGATTAGAGTAAGAAAATATAGCTTTTTGTTATAAAATTAATTAATAAAGTAAAAAAAATATTATGTGTAGTCAACGAGTATCCGTAGGAATTGATGGTTTAAATGAAGTTTTAGATGGCGGTCTAATAGCAGGGGGAGCCTACTTAATTAGAGGTGGGCCGGGAACAGGTAAAACTACTCTAGGATTTCACTTCCTTAGCACTGGTAATAACCTAGGAGAAAAAACTTTATTTATCACCCTAGGAGAATCAGAAAAGCAACTTCGTAAAAACGGGTCATCTCAAAATTTTAACCTTAAAAATATCAATATTTTAGACTTAAGTCCTACTTCAGAAATTTTTGCAGAATCACAAAACTATGATATATTTTCTCCTATGGAAGTAGAGAAAGAGCCACTTACAAAAAAAATTATTGAGCAGTTAGAAATAATAGAACCTCAAAGAGTTTTTTTAGACTCGATGACTCACTTTCGTTACTTAATCAATGATACTTATCAGTTTCACAAACAAATTCTCTCTTTTCTCAGTTTTATCAAAGAAAAAAAAGCAACTTTTCTGTTTACATCAGAAGCAAGTATAGAAACTCCTGATGATGATTTACAGTTTATGGTAGATGGTATTATTGACTTAAAATTTACCAAAGAAGAACGTAATATTACTGTTAAAAAGTTTCGTAGCTCTGATTTTCGCAAAGGCTCTCATTCGATGAATTTAACAGATAATGGGATGAAAGTTTACCCGATAATTTTACCTGATAATTATAAAATAGAATTTAAACGTGAATCTATTTCTTCTGGAATCCCGGATTTAGATCAACTACTTCAAGGAGGTATTGAAAGGGGTACTGTTAGTATTTTTACTGGTCCTAGTGGTGTAGGTAAAACTTCTTTAGGAATGCAGTTTATGAAAGAAGCTGCGGGTAGAGGAGAAAATTCAGTAGTTTGTTGTTTTGAAGAAGCAGAAGAAACTCTAATCCAACGTTGTGAATCTATTAATATTCCTGTAAAATCAATGATTGACAAGGGAACTCTCACGATTTTAACAATTGAACCACTGCTAAATACTCCTGAAGAATTTTCTAATTTAGTCCGAAAAGAAGTTGAAGAAAACTCGGCAAAAATTGTGATGCTTGATAGTATTTCTGGCTATCAACTATGTTTTAACAACAATAATTTAATTAATCATTTACACGCTTTATCTCGATACCTAAAAAATAGAGGAGTAGCAAGTATTATCATTAATGAAATTGACTCTATTACTGGAGATTTTAAGATTACTGAAACCGGAATTTCTTATTTAGCAGATAATATACTTTTCCTGCGATATTTAGAGATTAGAGGTGAGCTAAAGAAATCAATAGGAGTAATCAAAAAAAGATTAAGTGACTTTGAAAAAACTTTAAGAGAACTAGAAATTACTCGTTATGGAATTAAAGTAGGAAAACCCCTGACTAATCTCAGAGGAATTTTAACTGGAACTCCTGATTTTATTAATCCTCATAGTGATTATTAATAATGGATAATGGATAATTGATAATTGATAATTGATAATTGATAATGGATAACTAATAACTAATAACTGATAACTGATAACTGATAGCGTAGCTCCTCCGCAGGAGGCTAACTGAAATAACCTCTGTTTCAAAGCGTACTTGATTGAATATAAATAAATTTTATAGCATTTTTTTATCCTGAAAAAGAAAAGCTTTATATATTGATTTATCGGTAAAAATTTGAAGGAAAAAGCAGGCTTTAGTCATATCAATAAAAGATAAAAGTAAACGAATTTATAAGTTGTATTTTGCAAGTATATTCATCATAAAAAATAGACAAATATTTTGCCTAAAAATACCAGAGTTTAGAGGCAATTATTTGTAAGCATTCAGCACTCAGCTATCAGCTATCAGCCATTAATTCGTCCTGTTTGGAAAAAGGAATTAGTCTGATGGCGAGAATTAAAAATCTGATCAGAAAAAGGTAATCAGCTAATCTTAGTAGTTGCTTTATTCTTTACGAAAATATGAAAAGCTGATAACGCAGTTCCTCCGATAGGAGGCTAGCTGAATGCTAATAGCTGTTTGCGGAGCATTCCGGAACGGAAATGCTGACAATTATTTTAATAAATTAACATCATCCCCTGATAAATTAATGAAAAACATTTTATTGTTACTAGGTCAAAAGGAAAATGCTCATCTTTTGAGTCAACTATTGGCAAATAATTACAAAGTTCATTTGCCATCAAATCTTGACCTCCAGACTACTCTAGATTACTTCAAGCAACCATTTGATTTGTGTATTATAGATAATTTAGTATTGCAAAAATATCAGGAAATATTAGAAACTAGGAGGAAGGAAGAAGAACCTCTCTTTTGGCCAGTTATGCTCCTTGTAAATCATAATCATAAACAAATGATGATTACTTACTTACAATATGAGACTATTGATGAAGTAATTATAATTCCAGTTGAGAAAATAGAATTAATTTTAAGAATTAAGATTTTGTTGAGAATGCGAGAA
>JBFRWR010000204.1:0-3680 GCA_051439685.1 Trichodesmium sp. | reverse complement strand
GGCGACAAACCTTGTTCCTTATTCCGCTAGTATAGCAGATTTTTACTACGGGTTAAAACCCGCGTGTCGTTATTCAACCAGCCGTTAAAACGGGCTGGCTAACTTCCTCCCGTGATTTTTTAGGTTTGTGTTTGTCATTTGAAGATTACTGAAAGCTTTAGCTAGTATATATAGAAATCCTATTTTATTCGTGGCAAAAATCTTACTGATTTAGAACTGGAAAAAGTGCCAGCTTTTATAGTCATTTCAAATCAGGATGAAACACTTTTTTGGCTGAAACCCTTTCTAAATAAAGAAACGCTCGTCCCACTCTTATTCAGAATGACTATAAGTCTAAAAGGTTCAAAAACTTAGGATTAATATCATGTCCGGATAATTAATGATAAAAAAACTTTCTCCTTCTTTTCTTTCCTCCACCAAAATACTTTTTCAGCCAACCCTAGTTAAATAAAATAGAAGTAAAAAATAGGATCAAATTATAGACAGACACAAGATTTTAGATGAAAAAGGCATAAATCTTAAAATAACCACTGCTTCTAGCTATTTTATAGGGAATTGAAGTAATTCCCCGATCTAGAATAACTATTTCTCCAGAATGCTCCGCAAATATATCGGTAACAGTCGAAAAATTGCTATTTTTGACTATAAAATGTTTAAGTCCAATTTAGTGTTGTTGAATTTAGGGATTAACTATCAATTTACCTCGACAACTTAATTGACCATATTCTAAGATTAATTCTTCTAGTTCAACATCAGAACCTAAGTTAACTTTGATATTATCTGAAAACTGATAATTAGGCTTTTGTGAAACTTCAAGATTAAGATTTTCCAGCAATAATTCATCAGTACGGGAAAGTTTCATCTCTGTATCTAAAGTCAAACTATTATTATCATTAGTTTTAGAAATAAAATTAGTAAATAAATTTATTTTGCCTATAGAGATTTCAGCTTTATGGTCATACATTTCAATAGGTTTATCTAAATTTTCTAAAAAATTTTGTGGTAGTAGAGGAGTCAGAAAATCAATAATAGCTTTAGCCAATAAAGGAGATTGGAGACTAGCATTAAAATCAGATTCTAGCAATTCAATCTGACAAAATATCGGAAAAGATTCTAATATTTGTAATGGTTTACCCTTGATAATTTGACCAATATTAATTCTAATGCCAGTAGCAAGCAACTCGACTTTAGTTAAATGTAAACCACGAAAAATAACATCAGAAGCAGTAACAGAAACTTCAGGAATTTTACCTGTCAGAATTTGGCGATCGCCACCTTCTATCTTCACTTTTAATTGTCCTATCTGCTCTAGTTGAGATTTTAACCAAAATTGTAAAGCAGGAGATAGAAATCTGCTCACAATTCTACTTTTTCTTTGAGAGGATTTTTTATCTTGACTCTCAACTGCAACATCAGAGTTAGGATTTTGATCTACTTCTAGTAAATTTTTATTCATTCAATAAACCACTTAGTTAGTATAGTCAATTTTGTAATTTTTTCTAGAGATGGAAAATATATAATTTTTAGGAATTATATCAAGTTTGAATTATAGCAATATGATTTAAGTTGTGAGATATTGCAAACTTTTAAGGAACAGGGAAGGCTTAACTGGGAAAAGTTCAGAAGCAGAAAATGTATAATCAGGAATATGATAACTGCTATATTCTCTTCTTTTCAGAAACACCTTAATTCTCACATCTGATTTTGATTACTATAGGTCTTGCTCAAAAGTATTTAGTTTTAGCTGTACTTTAGTTCATTAAATAAATATCTGCAACTGTAATCCTAATAATTTATTGTGTTACCCAGCAATGATATTAGAGAATGATATACAATAATCTTATTTTTGCTTATGGCTTATTTCAATAATTGATAATGGATAATTGATAATTATCTCTCCCTCAAAGGAAGAGGATTGAATAAAAGGAAAATAAATTCATTGTTTCTCCTTTAAAGGAGAGGCTTTAAACCTTAATGATTCAGTAAAAAATTACTTTGACAAAGAGAATAGACAATCGACAAGATAATAAATAGGTTCAGACTTTGTTATCTATTTTTTGATTTTTGATAACCTATTGAGGATTGCTATACATAAAACAGATATTTTATCTGTTAAGTCCTAGACGGAATTTTCCTGAACATTTATGGACAATTGTGGACAAAATGTATAGGTATAACCGTCTTTTTTATGCACAACTTTTAATTTGCTGGCATGAACACTTTTAGCTTTTTGTCCTGGCACTGTGAAATTAAAACTATTTGATTTTGAGCGCGGATTAACTCTACCCACTTCCCCTGTTTCAATATTCAACGCTAAGTCTCCGCTATTCCAACCTTTTATCGGTTTTAGTGGGTTGTACCTTATGGGGTATCCATATTTATTCACCGCTGCTTTCTGTCTGCCTCCAAGTCCATTACAAATAGCAGCTAAAGCTTGGGTGGTGTGGAAGTTTAACTCATTCACCTCACCTACACAAGCAGCATCTATGCAGTGCGCTTTGGGCAGCTTATGTTTTCTGCGGTTAAATTTTGTTTGTCCCCCGCTAGATGTGATTACTTTTAACCCAGTAGTCTTTAAAGTGTTGAATAATTTCCACCGCGTAGAATTAACCACTGCTGCATCTTTTAAAGGTAATTTGGCTTGGGTTTGTATTCGCTTTAATAATTCCGGTTTTCCAGATAAGAATTCTTTGACATCTTGGTTACTCTTAAGTTGGTTGCATTTAGTACAAGCAACAGTTAAGTTAGATACTCGGTCTGAACCTCCTTTGGATTTGGTGTAGATATGTTCTACCTCTAGCGGTGTATTTGTTTGACCACTTGTGGGAGCGCATTGACGACCCCATTTTTCTAACAAATATTCTTTCAATTCATATCCTGCTAATTCTCCTTGCTGATACTCAGTACCAGAAATTTCTGGATTTTGAATCAATTGAGTATCAAAGCGAACCAGTTCCATTGAGATTGATTGAACAGGACAAAACTTGATTAATCGTTTTACCCAAGTCATAGTAGTTTCGACTCTGTGCATAACAGAGGGTGCTAACCAACCAGTAGGCTTCTTTTTGTTCGGGTTACCTGGTTTACGGTACCTGAGATTTTTTGTCCTTCTAGCTCTCCTTCTTTGAGAACGCTTTTGCAGCTTTTCGGAAATTAATGAACCTCGGTGTTGAATTTCTAGCATCCATATAACCTTGTTTCCATCTACTAAAGCCATCCCTGTAAATTTTGAGCCTGGGTCAATCTTGAGGGCTAAAGTTGTTTTGGTAACTATTTCAACAGCTTTTTTCAGAATCAAAGTAAACGGAAAGCGTCGCCAGACAGCAGCTCTCCTTTGATTCAACAACCTACGAGCAACAGAAGGCTTGCAAGGTTGTAATGGTTTTTTGTTTGTATCTATAACGAAAACGTAATTAGTGTTAGACATTGTGGTGTCTAGTCCTTTTCAGTAAAGTGTTCCTCGATCATGTTGGCCAAGCTTGTCGATGCCCTAAACACTATCGGTACAAAACCTACTTCCGATTGGCGCTATTAAACGCTGTCCTTAATTTAGAGCGACCAGCAAATAAGCTGGAGTTCACTTATGCTGGTCTTGATAATGCCAACGTAGTAAGTTTTGACTTAATCTGCAACCTTTGAGAGACAATTCCTAAAAATGTCTAGGATTGGCTAGGTTTTTC
>JBFRWR010000203.1:0-9321 GCA_051439685.1 Trichodesmium sp. | reverse complement strand
GTAATTTTTTCAAGAAAATGTCTATAAAAACCTTGGGTAACGGTACAGATAATAAATCAGCAGTAGAAACAATATATCGGAGTAATGAATGTATAAAATCTACATAAGGCTCTACAATTTTAACTATCTCCCATAAGGTATTGTAGTATTCTACCAAAAGTTCAATTCCATGTTTTTCAAGTTTGTCAATTTGTTTATTATTAAGAGCAATATCTAAACAATCACCTTTGATTAAATTACATTCTTCTCGCCAAGCTTGAGCAATCAAAATATTCCACTTTCTCTGTTTTTGCCATTCCTCTTTTTGCTCCTCAGTCCAACATTTTGCCAATAAACTTTCACTAGGCAAACTTTCCATAACCTGAGCAATTTTTTCCAATACTTCCCTTTCTGATTGACTCATTTTATGATACCAATTCACTCTAAATATCTGGCAAATAATTACACACTTAATTGTATGAAATAATCTTCTAAAATTCCGAGCTGTCTTTTACTAATAAATATAGGGAAGGTTTAGTAGACTAAATTATGCTTATATCAAACCTTTCGATTAAACTCGCCCCTACAATTTTTTCCACATTTAATTAAACTGACTAACTTTTGACTTTGAACTTCTGACTTCTGACTTCTGACTTATAACTTTTAAAGATTTAGGCCCCTTTTTAGGGTAGTCTAGAAAGAATGACCAAATTTATTAATTTCCATAGAAAAAATGACAGTATCTGCCTCTACCCGTACCGTTCGGATTGGTTCCCGCAAAAGCCAACTCGCCCTAGTTCAAACCTATTGGGTCCAAGAAGAACTCCAGAAAAATTTCCCAGATATTACATTTGAGGTCGAAACTATGTCTACCCAAGGGGACAAAATTCTAGATGTGCCCCTAGCCAAAATTGGGGATAAGGGACTTTTCACTAAAGAACTAGAAGTAGGAATGCTGGACAAGAAAACTGACTTGGCAGTTCATTCTCTCAAAGACTTACCAACTAATTTACCAGAAGGTTTGATGTTGGGTTGCGTCACCGAACGGGAAAACCCGGCAGATGCTTTGGTAGTGCATGAAAAGTTCAAGGATAAACAACTTGAGACTTTGCCAGAAGGTGCTGTTATTGGTACTTCCTCCCTCAGACGTTTAGCACAACTCCGTCACCATTACCCCCACTTAGAATTTAAGGATGTTCGTGGTAATCTTAATACTAGACTGGCAAAATTGGATGCTGGAGAGTATGATGCGATTATTTTAGCTTTTGCTGGTTTGCATAGATTAGGTATGGGCGATCGCATTCATCAAGTTATACCCCCAGAAGTATCTCTTCATGCAGTTGGGCAAGGTGCTTTAGGAATAGAATGTCGTGAGGGAGATACTAAGATTCTAGATTTATTGAAGAGTTTGGAACATACTACCACTGCTCAGAGATGTTATGCCGAACGTGCTTTTTTGAGGGAGTTGGAAGGGGGTTGTCAAGTTCCCATTGGTGTTAATACACAAATAGAAGGAGAACAACTGACTTTGACTGGTTTAGTTGCTAGTTTAGATGGGAAAAAATTGGTTAAAGATGTTGTCATTGGTGCTGCTGCTGATGCGGAACAAATAGGTATTGAATTAGCGAAAAAATTGAGAGAGCAAGGTGCCCAAGAAATTTTAGATGCAATTTTGGCAGAAATTGACCGTAGTTAGTTCAGTACACCTGTAGCGGGCAAGATGCCCGCACTACAAAGATTTTATTACAAATATTTGTACTTCAGAGTGTTTAAGAAACCGGGTTTATGGGAGGTAGATGTTAGTATGGTGGGACATTTAATATAAACCCGGTTTCTATGGTTTATACTTCATTTACCAGTAGGTTTACAGCGCTTTTCAGTTGAGTAAACCACAAAACTGCTGTAGGACTCAGGAGTCAGGAGTCATATCAAATCCGGTTGAATAATTACTATATACTTGGGGGAGTGGGGGAGTAGGGGAGTAATTTTTTTGCTCAACTATGCGCCCAAAATCCGCTCCTTTTTGAGCATAAAGCAGCTCAAAACCAAGGTATTTCCGACCTAAAAAGGCTAAAACCTTTATCGGTAAATGCTTTTAGATTTAATCAGCAAGCCCTAGTTATGAGCATATATTATATAACCGGATTCTATATCAGGAGTCAGGAGTCAGGAGTTAGGAGTTAGGAAATTAAGAAATAAAATAGGGGAAAAAGGTAGAATACAGGTCCCACACTCCCCATCTAAGTCTTCGCACATAGAACCCAAATGGGTTCTATATAGCTAGTTTGACCAGTTTCCTTCCCTACAGCCTTGTGTCGCATTGATGGTAATACTATCTCGTAGGCTTCCCAAAAATCAGTTACTATGCAGGACTACCACCAAAATATCAGATTAGTAATACTTGAAAGTGCTGTTTCCATAGGTTAAGAGCTATATTTAATGATTACGTCACAAAATCTATAAGTTTTGTAAAATAATTGACTTAGATATTGTCACAAAATCAAATATTGCCTATACTAAAAGAGTACCGAACAAAATTAAGAGGTTAAAAATGAACTGTAAAGGTAGAGGTGGTTGGCGCCAGAATGCTGGTAGAAAAGCTGGTTGGAGACACGGGGAAACTCAAACTATTCGCGTACCCGTAGCACTAAAAGAGCAATTATTAGAAATAGGCAGACAGTTAGATAATGGAGAATTTGTTGGCAACCCCACTGATGAAGAACTTGATGAACTTTTGTACAGATGGCAAGCACAATGTGATGCTCAACCCGCAGATGCTCCAGAGTGGCAAAAAGTACGTCAGTTGTTAGGAGAAATAGAGGGAGTTTTAGCAACAGAGCAAAGAGGAGGTTGTCGTCACGGTCACGGTCACGCAGAAGCAGGAGAATTTTCTAGGATGGGAAGAAGAGGTCGGGGTCATAGTAGACACCACCATCATCACTAAAACAGTAGGGGTTTGGTCTCCAAACCCTGCCTTTTCTGGAGATGTCTTATCTTGTCGTGTCTTGGGAAAAAGAGGTCGGGGTCATAACAGACACCACCATCATCACTAAAACAGTAGGGGTTGAGTCTCCAAACCCTGCCTTTTCTGGAGATGTCTTATCTTCTTGTTTCTGTGGAACTCAAACAAATACAGCGGTTTCCGCGCGTTATGAGGTACACTCCGAAGTGGGCAAGATGCCCGCAGTGCAATATTTTCACCATTCACCTTGTACATCATTTTCCCGAAATATGCTGTATACAACCCATTTGGTATCTCCGCAAAAGTGCAAGTTTTTCGCATAGAGTCAGGAAATAGAGAAATAGAATAGTAGGAAAAAGAAAAGTAGAATCTAGTGCAGGATGGCAGAAATATGTTACCAGTGACAAAATACTCAAAGCCTTACCAATCAAAACTTCTGACTTCCGCGTAGCGGTATTAGGTATTTACGCTCCCCACACTCCCCACCCTTCCAACAGTCTGCTTTTTCCCTATTCTCTTGTAAAATAAATATTGTTGAGTTTCAGTAGAGTCAAAGCAATGAGTTTAGAAAAAGATTTATTCAAAGCATACACAAGACCTATCAAAGAAAAAGATTTATTCAAAGCACTGAATAAATCAGCTAAATCAATATCTAAAAGGAGTGCTTCTGTCATCAAACAATCAGATGAATTTCGTTTAAAGAAAAAAGGTCAGGATAAGCTATTTAAAGACAATCTAAAGTCTGCTAAGTGGTTGCGATCGCTGTTGATTAGAAAATAATTATACTGTCTTCAAGTCAAATGATCCCCCTAAATCCCTCTGGGGGACTTCCATTTCCCCCCTTCTCAAGGGGGTTATATCAAATCCGGTTGAATACTTACTATATACTTGGGGGAGTAGGGGTGTGGGAAGTGTGGGGAGTGTGGGGAGTGTGGGGAGATTCAATATTAAAGTCTAGTTATAAACATATATTATATAACCGGATTCTATATTAGGGGGGAGCCTAAAGAACTGTACCTCACGCTTCTTGGGAAATGCTATATAATTATTCTATTTAATAAATTTATCTGCACCTGACTTAGCTTAACTCTAGGTAAAACTTTTTTGATAATTACTTCTGCTTGTTCAAAATTATTGTTTAATGCTTTAGCAATCAAAAAATATTAAATATATACTCAAAGGCTAACTATTTAATTGTAATTTATTAAAAAAAATCTTGAATATTACTGAATTAATTTATAATTGATTTTATTGTTCATCAAAATGTTATAATTATAAAATTGCCAATATTTAGACTGAAACAGAAAATCAAAAAATTATATGTGTAGATTACTAGCATATCTTGGAGAGCCAATTTTATTAGACTCGATTCTAAGTCAACCAGAACATTCATTAATTGTTCAAAGTTATCAACCCCAAGAAATGCAAGAAGCCTTAATCAATGCTGATGGCTTTGGGTTAGGTTGGTATCATACTCAAAAACAGATTTTACCTTTTACTTATAAAAATATCCAGCCAATATGGAATGATATAAATCTCAATAGTCTCGGTCGTTATATAGAGTCAAATTGCATTCTAGGTTATGTCAGAAGTGCAACTCCTGGTCAAGCAATTGATATTAGTAACTGTCAGCCATTTAATTACAAAAATATACTTTTTATTCATAATGGGTATATTGATAAATTCCGATTTACTCTTTATAAACCAATACGAGATTATCTTCAAGAGATTCCATATTTATTGATTAAAGGTAATACAGACTCTGAACATATTTTTGCATTGCTAATTAATGAAATCATTGAAAGAATTAACTGTGATTTTAAAGAAGCTTTACACGGTATCTTGATGATTTTGACAAAAATAGCTCAGGAAAATAAAGTCAGATTTTTGGCAAATACAATTATTACAGATGGGCACCAATTAGTTGCCTCTAGATTTGCTCAAGGTGCAATTCCACCGAGTCTTTATTGGTTAAAAAAATCTCCTAAATTTCCTAAATCTGTAATTGTAGCTTCCGAACCTTTGTTTGCAGATGATTGGCAAAAAGTTCCAGAACAAAGCATTATTAAAGTTAGCAAAAATCTTGATATTGAAATATATCAAATCTGAAAACCTTGGGCATATTTTATGCAAAAAAAATCCCTATTTTTCAGATATTTTGAGTAAAATTAATTAATGTCATAGCTGCGATACAAAATACTATTTTTAGGTAATATAGTCAATAACTTAATTCTAAAAATTTTCTAATTTTTCTTGGCAAAATTTAGGTCTGATACTAGGGTATTGGTTGATTCGATTGGATGAAAAGCGATCGCCCGTAAATCAGAGAAAACTTAAATAATCCTTCATAAAATTTAACCATATTAATAATTTAATCAGTGGTAAGATGCCTTATTAAGAAATATTGAATTAGTGCATCCATAAATCTGAGATTTAATTGTATAGACAAAACTCCAAAATCGTCTAGATTGTATATTTTTTCAGACAATCATAAAGATGATTAGTATCCCTAGTAAATTACGAATTAATCAAGAAAAAAGGAGAATAATTAGTGTCTGAAGTTGCTACTAAAAATATCACATTCTGGAATACTACTGACTATAAGTATCCAGGATTTGGCAAAACCGTAGAAGTCCCTGATGGTTTAGGTGGTACAATAGCTATTACTTATAATAAAATAGACTATGATGACCGTGGCTGGAGAGGAAAGCCAGATGGTGATACTCCCGTTACAGAAGATCGATTTCTCTCTGGGGAAATAGAGAATAATTTTAGCTTAACAGGCAAAGTCAAAGGCATTACCGCTACTATGCCTCAAATAAGAACTTTAGGCAAAGAAAATAACTATTCTGTCACCCTAGATTTTAGTAAATACAAAGCTTCCGCAGCAGGTTCAAAAGCAACTGATGGTGCAACCTCTGGTGACACTTATTTGGCCATATCAAGATTCTTTAATGGTAGTAAGACTGGATATACAACTATAAAAGTCACAGCAAAAACTGTAGATGGTAGTGAACTTGACTTAGGTGATTGGAAATTGTTCAATAGTGGTGCCCTGCCGAATATGGGACGATGGGGTGGCCATAATGCTCGGATATTTCTAGATGTAGCTAATCAAACTATTTCTGGTAAAAACTCTCAAGGTAAACAAGAGTTCTGTCCAACTCCACCTAACCCAGGTTCTTCTTTTGGTACAGATACAGGACTAGGCTTATTTGAGTTACCAAGTAATCAACGTTATGTGTCTATTACTCTTAGCTTCAAACAGAAAAAAATTCAAGGTGGGATACCTAATGATTTACACGATATTTATGTTGCGAGTAATACTAGCTCTACAAGTTCAATTGATGCAACTCCTCAAACTCAACCTACGGATAAACCTGTAGATATCAATAATGGTTTACAACTGCATCTCCCACTGAATGAAATTGTGGAAAATGCTGCTAAACAAAAAGAAGTTGTTGATATTTCTGCAGGAAAACTCAATGGTAAAGTTAATAGTGCAACAGTTGTAGCAGACGATCGCTTTGGTAAATGTATTAACTTTGATGGAGTAGATGATTATATCGAACTGCCTACAACAGCTATTCCTCAAACAGGTGAAATCACAATTAGTTTTTGGGCAAATGGTGGTAAGTCTCTACCTAAAGCCACTACTATTCTTTGGGCACCAGATCAAAATAATCATTATATGGTGAATATTCATTTACCTTGGGGAAATGTAATTCACTTTGATTGTGGAAATACCACTACTTCTGATAACAGTGGTGACAGAATAAGCAAAATAGCTGAGGCTGTTGATTTTAAAGATAAATGGACTTACTGGACATTTACGAAGAATGTTACCACAGGGGAAATGAGTATCTATCTCAATGGTAGTTTGTGGCACAATGGTACAGGTAAAAATAAACCAATAAATTCAATTACTCAACTGAAGTTTGGTGCTAGTGATGCATTTTATGATGGTAAAGTTGCTCATCTACGAATTTATGACCGAGTGTTGTCTCCAGAAGAAATTAACGAATGTATGAAAGTTGATGGAACTCCTCCACCTATGGATATTAATCGTGGTTTACAACTGCATCTACCACTGAATGAAATTGTGGAAAATGCTGCTAAAGAGAAAGAAGTAGTTGATATTTCAGCAGGAAAACTTAATGGTAAAGTCAATGGTGCAACAGTTGTCGCTGACTCTCGCTTTGGCAACTGTATCAACTTTGATGGAGTAGATGATTATATCGAACTGCCAACAGAAACTATTCCTGAAAGTAATGAAATAACAATTAGTTTTTGGGCAAATGGTGGTAAGTCCTTACCTCAAGATAATTCTATTCTTTGGGCAGTAAATAAAAATAATGGTTATGTAGTGAATATTCATTTACCTTCACCTGGTCGTGAAATCTATTTTGATTGTGGGGGTAACGTTTCTTATGACAGAATTAGAAAATCAGCTAGGGATGTTGATTTTAAAGGCCAATGGATTCACTGGGTATTTACTAAGAATGTTGCTACTGGAGAGATGAATATCTATCTCAATTGTAATCTGTGGCACAGTGCTACAGGTAAAAAGATAGCACTAAGTTCAGTGACTATGGTGAAATTAGGTTCTCAGAGGAATACCCGGTTCTATGATGGTAAAGTTGCTCATCTACGAATTTATAACCGAGTGTTGTCTCTAGAAGAAATCAACGAATGTATGAAAGTGGATGGAACTCCTCCACCTATGGATATTAATCGTGGTCTACAATTGCATTTGCCGCTGAATGAAATTGTGGAAAATGCTGCTAAAGAGAAAGAAGTAGTTGATATTTCAGCAGGAAAACTTAATGGTAAAGTCAATGGTGCAACAGTTGTCGCTGACTCCAAATTTGGTAATTGTATCAACTTTGATGGAGTAGATGATTATATCGAACTGCCAACAGCAACTATTCCTCAAACAGGTGAAATCACAATTAGTTTTTGGGCAAATGGTGGTAAGTCTTTACCTAAAGATAATTCTATTATCTTGGTAGTAGAGAAAAATAATCAAAGAGTAGTCAATATTCATTTGCCTTGGTCAGATAGTCAAATTTACTTTGATTGTGGAAATACTACTACTGCTGATGATAGTTATGACAGGATCGAAAAACCATCCCAGATAACTGACTTCAAAGACAAATGGACTTACTGGGTAGTTACTAAGAATGTTGCCACAGGTGAAATGAAAATCTATCTCAACGGTAGTTTGTGGCAAAGTGGTGTCGGTAAACAAAATCCTCTCAACTCAATTACTCAGGTAAAATTTGGCTGTGGTTATGGATTTTATGATGGTAAAGTTGCTCATCTACGAATTTATAACCGAGTATTATCACCTAAAGAAATCAACGAATGTATGAAAGTGGATGAAACTCCTCCACCTATGGATATAAATCGTGGTTTACAACTGCATCTACCATTGAATGAAATTGTGGAAAATGCAGCTAAGGAAAAAGAAGTAGTTGATGTTTCAGCAGCAAAACTAAAGGGTAAAGTTAATGGTAATCCAACAGTTGAAGTTGACTCACAGCTTGGTAATTGTTTAAACTTTGATGGAGTGGATGATTATATCCAAATGCCAGAAATGAATGTTGATTATTCCCAAGGTTTGACTGTAGGAGCTTGGGTGCATTATGAGAGCTTCAAGAATTGGTCGAGAATTATTGACTTTGGAAATGATCCTGGAAGTGACAACATTCTGTTTGCGAATCAAGGTACAACAGCTAATTTAACTTTACATAATTATCTTGGTGCTACTAATCACCCTATTCAAGTAGATGGAACACTAGAACAAAAAAAGTGGCTTTATCTAGCAGCAACAATTGACGAGTCAGGAAATGGCAAAATCTACAAGAATGGGCAAGAAGTAGGAAGTGGATCGTCAAGTATCCCTAATAATGTTAATCGGACTCAAAACTATGTTGGCAAAAGTAACTGGTCAGCAGATCAATTGTTTCATGGTAAAATGTCAAATCTACGACTGTATAACCGAGCATTGTCAAAAGAAGAAATTAACGAATGTATGAAAGTAGATGAAACACCTCCACCGATGGATATAAATCGTGGTTTACAACTGCATCTACCACTGAATGAAATTGTGGAAAATGCAGCTAAAGAAAAAGAGGTTGTTGATGTATCAGGAGTAAAATTGAATGGTAAAGTTCATAGTGGAACAGTTGTAGCAGACGATCGCTTTGGAAAATGCTTAAACTTTAATGGGAATGATGATTATATTCTGATTAATCCAATGCCTAATTTTCCCTCAGAAGTGATTACAGTATATTGTTGGATTAAATCGAAGAATACACAAAAATCAGGAACACTTCTTTCCTATGCTAATTCTCAAACAGATAATGCCTTTATCT
>JBFRWR010000202.1:0-9675 GCA_051439685.1 Trichodesmium sp. | reverse complement strand
ACTTAATTCTTCCGACAGAGAATGGATGGGAAATGGTGCTGTTTTAACTGAAAAATTATTATCTGGACAAACTGTAACAATTAATCCTTTAAGCTTTGCTGTTTATGAGGAATAGTTTGAGTCTGATAAGTTCTTAATTTTAATTAGGATGATCAAAATTTTATCTGGCTTCACAGGTGTTCAGAAAAAAGTAGTGTATTAAGTCTGATGAATTGTGAAAAGCAGTCTGTAAAATTGGAACCTAAACTACCTCAAGGAAATTAGTAAAAGGTACTTAATTCTTCCGACAGAGAATGGATGGGAAATGGTGCTGTTTTAACTGAAAAATTATTATCTGGACAAACTGTAACAATTAATCCTTTAAGCTTTGCTGTTTATGAGGAATAGTTTTAGTCTGATAAGTTATTAATGTTAATTAGGATGATCAAAATTTTATCTGGCTTCACAGGTGGCAAGAAAAAATTAGTGTATTAAGTCTGATAAATTTTCAAAAGTAGTCTGTCACATTTGAACCTAAACTACCTCAAGGAAATTAGTAAAAGGTACTTAATTCTTCAGGCAAATAATTGATGGGAAATGGTGCTGTTTTAACTGAAAAATTATTATCTGGAGAAACTGTAACAATAATCCTTTATCAAACTGGTATTATACTTCTTGGATAACTAAGTCAAAAGTAATAGAAACTAAAGGTTTCTTGACTCTAATATCATTTGAATAAAATTTTGGGCGTTGGTGATTTTGGCTATGATGTTTTGGGAAATGGTTATTGTTTAACTCCTGACTAAAAAGCATTTTATATTTTAAAATTTAGATTTCATAGCTAGATTCACAAACCCTAAATCTTCCTACAAATCACTATCAATAGTTCTTACTTTCCCTTTTCCCTGTTCTGTATAATCAAAATTTTGTAATATTCTTTGATTAAAATTATGTAACTTATTTTAATTTGACTTTTCAAGAGGTTTATATGATTAAATATCAATTATTCTGTTTATGTAACACTCCCTAATTCTCAGCACCTGCACAAAATTAATTACATATTAATGCTTATGCTAAAGTAAATTACAAATTTTATGATATATCTCCAATCTTATGCATAAATTATCAATTATTTCTCCTTCCTCTTCCCTGTTCTCTTTTCCCTGTTCTCTGTTTCCTGTTCCCTGTTCTCTCTCTCAACTAGAAAATTTATTTTGCACGACTACTTAGTAGCTATTCATAATATGATATTATGGCTATCTTAAGAACTAAATTTCATTAGTCTCTTATTCTTGTAGAAGAATATTAAGGAGAAAGGTAAATTTGCCTCCTCCCTTGAAAACTGCCATTAGTTAACCAATTTGAGTTTGTATTGCTACTATAAGTTTATAACTGTATAACTTTATTAATTCTAGATAGGACACATCTCAAGTTTGGCAACAAAGACAATTTTATCTCTTCAAGATAAAATTATAAATTAAAACAAAAACAAAATACTTAATTAATCATCACCAAAGGATAATGGATAATTAATCTCCAAAGGTTTTAACCGTCTCCTTTGAAGGAGAAAAAAAGTGCTAGTAGATTTCCTGATATTCAATCAAGGTAGATTTTAACCGCAGGTAATTATTCATTATCCATTATCAATTAATGAACTATATCTCTTTTAACTATGCGAATTCCAGTAGCGACTTATAGAATTCAATTTACTCCTAGTTTTGACTTTCAAGCAGCCAAAATAATAGTTCCATATTTAGCAGAACTAGGAATTTCTGATATTTATGCTTCTCCAATATTCAAAGCCAAAACAGGTAGTACCCATGGATATGATGTAGTTAATCCTAATCATGTTAATTCTGAATTAGGAAGTAAAGAAAAATTTGAAGAACTGGCTTTAGAAATCAAAAATTCTGAGATAGGATGGCTACAGGATATTGTGCCTAATCACATGGCATTTAATAGCCAAAATCATATTCTGATTGATGTTTTAGAAAATGGTCCTGAATCTCAATATCGCGACTATTTTGATATTGATTGGAATCATCCTTATGAAGGTATTAGAGGTAGGGTTTTAGCACCTTTCTTAGGTAAATTTTATGGAGATTGTCTGGAAAGTGGAGAGTTAAAAATTCAGTACGGTCAAAATGGATTAACTGTTAATTATTATGACCATCAGTTTCCGATTAGAATTGAATCTTATACTCAGGTATTAACTTATGAAATTGGCAGATTAAAAAATAAATTAGGTAGAAATAACCCAGATTTTGTTAAGTTCCAAGGAGTTCTATACAGTTTAAAATACATTCCTTCTGGGTCTGAAGGCAGAGAAAGATATGACCAGATTAGTTTTATTAAAGGGATGTTATGGGAGCTATGGAATGACAATTCAGATATTCAAGAATTCATTGAAGAAAATATAAATACTTTTAATGGAGTTCCAGGAAAACCAGAAAGTTTTGACTTGTTGGATAAATTATTATCCGATCAATATTTCCGCTTATCTTTCTGGAAGGTTGGTAATGAAGAATTGAATTATCGACGGTTTTTTACAGTCAACGATTTAATCTCAGTTAGAGTAGAAGACGATAAAGTTTTTTATACTAGCCATGCTCTAATTTTAGAAATGTTGAAAGAGGAAAAATTTACAGGTTTAAGAATCGATCATATTGATGGATTATATGACCCTGCTCAATACTTAAACAGACTCAGAGAAAAAGCAGATGCTCCATATATTGTTGTGGAAAAAATTCTCGAACCTGATGAAGATTTACCTGTTAATTGGCCGGTTCAAGGAACTACAGGTTATGACTTTTTAAATTATGTAAATGGTCTGTTGTGTGACAATTATAATGAACAAGAATTTAATCAAATTTACTCTCGGTTTATTCGAGGTAGTTCTAATTATGAACGCCTGGTAGATGAAAATCAAAGACTAATTATTAATAAGCATTTGGCTGGAGATATTGATAATTTAGCTCACTTACTGAAGGATATTTCTAGTAAATATAGGTATGCTAGTGATTTTACTACTTTCGGTTTGAAAGCTGCTTTAGTAGAAGTTATGTCGGTATTTCCTGTATACAGAACTTACATTAGTAAAGAAGGAGTAAGTAAAGCTGACCGAGAATGTATTCAAGGAGTAATTGCGACAACTAAAGAAAGAATACCTACTTTTATCAATGAACTTTTGAATGAATTAAATTTCATCGAGAAGTTTTTATTGCTAGAATTTGATGAATATTTAAACCAGGAAGATAAAGATAAATGGCTACACTTTGTTATGCGTTTACAACAGTTTACCGGACCTTTAATGGCTAAAGGTGTGGAAGATACTGTTTTATATATTTATAATCGTCTCATTTCTCTGAATGAAGTTGGTTCAACTCCTAGTAAATTTGGTATTTCTATTGATGAATTTCATGGATTTAATCAACATCGTATTGCATATTGGCCTCATACAATGAATGCAACTTCTACTCACGATACAAAACGAGGAGAAGATATCAGAACTAGAATTAATGTACTTTCAGAAATACCTGAAGAGTGGAAATTTAACCTAGAAAAATGGCAAGAAATTAATGCTCATCATAAATATTATGTGGGAGGTTTAGATATTCCTACACCTAATGATGAATATCTTTTATATCAAACTTTATTGGGGACTTTTCCTTTTAATGAAAGTGAATATTCAACTTTTGTAGAAAGGATTAAAGAGTATATAATTAAAGCAATACGAGAAGCAAAAGTTAATACAGGTTGGTTGAGACCAGATTGCGGTTATGAAAACTCTTTAATTCAATTTGTAGAACATTTACTTAAAGATTCAGAAGATAATGAATTTTTAGAAGCTTTCCGACCTTTTCAACAAAAGGTTCAGTTTTATGGCATATTTAATTCTCTTTCTCAAACTTTTTTGAAAATTACTTCTCCTGGAGTTCCTGATATTTATCAAGGTACAGAATTATGGGATTTGTCTCTTGTTGATCCTGATAACCGTCGCCCAGTTGATTTTGAACAAAGGGCGGAATTTCTGAAGGAAATTAAGACAAAAATAGAGTCAAATATTTTGGGATTAATTGAGGAACTTTTACAAACTCCTGAGACTGGTAAAATTAAACTGTTTTTAATTTATCAAGCTTTACAAGCACGACGCAAGTATCTAGATTTATTTCAACGTGGAGATTATCAAAAGCTAGTTGTCTTGGGTAGTTTGAAAGATCATATTGTTGCTTTTTCCAGAAAATGGGGAGATAGTACAGCTATTATTATTGCTCCAAGGTTATTAACTAAATTAGTTAAAGAAGGGGAAAATCCTTTAGGTGAACAAGTATGGCATGAAACTCGAATTTGTTTACCTTCTGGCTCTTCTTTAGTCTGGAAAAATATTATTACTCAGCAGGAACTAAAAGGGGAACAAGAGGATACTTTGTGGATTAGAGATGTGCTAAATCATTTCCCTGTGGCATTATTAATTAATGATGAAGGTGAAACAACTAATATTTCTGAAACTAGCATTAATGTTGATAGTTAAATAGACTTATAGCGTTAGTTGGCATTGGTAAATTAGGGTATGATTTGTATTTTTTGGTAATTGCTAAACTATTGAATAACAAATATTTGAGATTGTTCAATTTTTATTTTCATACCTTGATTGACCAAGGCCGAGAATTTAAAGATAATTTTGAAAAATAAAAATAATCCTGTCAGAAAAATTATCGAAAACGGGATTATTTTATTTATTAAAAGTAAACGACTCAAGATGCCTTAAAATCTTCATCTTCAGAATTTTCTTGGTTATTCAATTTTAACAGTCGTTCAGAAATACTAAGTAGATGCGATCTATTACTAATAGGCGATCGTGGCAATGGTGTTTCAGTATCAGGCCAGTGAGGTAGGTCGAAACATGGACAGCACTCAGGAGGCATCCCTTTCACACGAGATGGAATGGGCATTGAACAACGAGCGCAAGAATTAATATCCCACTCTGAAGATAATAATTCTTGAATTGTTTGATTCGTTCCTTCTAAATAACAATCTCCCGACTCTGGAGATAAAATTTGCCTCCAACATTCTTCAAATTCTTGACTATAGCGATCGCCTGAAATTACAATTTGAGGTCTTATAGCTTCCTGGCCATTTCTAATTAATAATTTCTTGCCTAACTGAAACCAATAGGCAATATATTTTCTGATTTGACTATGGGATGCCATAATTTTAATATATAAATTATTTTATAACTAATCTAGAGATATTTCCTACAACTTAATACTAACAGCCTCTAGGAATCTGATAAATTTCTCAGACATTTATTGATAGTTGCCTAAAATCAAATTTTTGTCAGTTTAAAGTTTTCTAATAAATTAATTATTATTGATAATTTTTAACTTTTGTGAAACAGTTGTACAGATGCTTTAATACTTTAATCTTTAAGGATTCAGCCCTCAACTTCAGATATATAGGAAGTTAGATGGCAAGATTGAAACACTGAAATTCTTGCTTAAGTAAAGTTTAGATAAAGCATATATGAAAACCTTAACTATCCATATAGCAATCCTATTTTATTCGTGGCAAAAATCTTACTGATTTTTAGGGAATAGGGAACAGGGAAAAGTGAACAGGTCTGAGTTTCAACTTTTTTATCTACTTTTTGATTTGTCGCAACCTATGGGCGAATTGCTATAGTAAATGTATTTAATGCCTTAACCACAAAAAAGCTGATTGCTGACTGCTAAGTAGGTTAGCGGAAATAAACCAAAATCTAGCAGAATGTAAACTTAACTAAAAAACGCTATTTAGTTGGAATTTAAGCTCATTTACAAAACTAAATATAGATATGTATTTCTGAGCGGACTTACTTAATAGCTATTTCGCTTGCTTTGCTGCTCGACATCTTTGCGGAGCATTCCGCAGGAAATGTTTACCTTAATCTTTTACTTTATTTTAACTTATCTCAATTGAATTTAGGATTCAAACTGAATCTTTTATTCCTTAAGAATTAATTAAGAATTAGAATGTTAAAGGCATTCCCAATTTACTCAAAGGTAAAACATAACCTCCAGTAACAAGATAAACAGACTCAGAAATGACTCCCACTCTCCGAATAAGATTACCAAGGCGATCGCGAAATAACCTTCCCAGAGGAAAAGAAGGTACTACTCCCCAACCAGTTTCTTCTCCTACTAAAATTACATCAGCACGAACTTCTAATAAACTAGCAATTAGTATCTCTAAAGTTTCATGCCAAACCTGCTCATCTTGTTCCAAAATATTAGCTAACCAAGTACCTAAAGAATCTACCAAAATACAGATATCTTGATCAGTATAAGCTATTAAAGTTTCTGATAGTTTCACCGGAATTTCTAAAGTTATCCAGTCAGACGGACGACGGTTTTGATGTTGTTTGATTCGAGCTTGCCATTCTAAATCTTGAGCATCAATTTGAGACGTAGCGATATAAATTACTGGTTTTTGAGAATTAATAGCTAAACTTTCTGCCCACTCACTTTTACCAGAACGAGCAGGGCCAGTTACTAAGACTAATTTATCAGAAGTGACTGGAGGAGAATTCATAGGAATATAATTAGAGAAAGTGTAAACTGAAAAATATCAGGATAATTAAACAGTAAACTAGGATAGTATACCCAATAACTTCTGAGTAAAATAATAATAACTAACTATGGCTATAATTTCCGCCATTATCTGTACTCATAATCGGGACACTTACTTAGGAGCTGCAATAGATAGTCTATTAAAGCAGGATTTTCCCGGTAGCTTTGAAATAGTAGTCGTGGACAATGCTTCTAGCGATCGGACTCGTGAGGTAGTAGAAGCAAGACTCTCTAACCCCAATCTTAAATATGTCTATGAACCAGTCACAGGATTATCAGTCGCCAGAAATACAGGAGCAAAAATCGCTAGTGCGGAAATTTTAGCTTATCTTGATGATGACGCTGTTGCTAGTTCTCAATGGTTAAGGGTACTATCCGAAGCCTATCAAAGTAACGATAAACTAGCTATTGCTGGGGGCAAAGTTACCTTGATTTGGCCAGAGGGAATTAGTTCCCCCAAATGGCTATCTTTAGAATTATCAGGAAATTTAGGTTACTATGACCTTGGTGATTCTATTGTATATATTGACCAACCTGGTTTGACTCCCAGAGGTTTAAACTATTCAATCCATCGGACATTTCTAGAAAAAATTGGTGGTTTTGACACTAACTTGGGTCGAGTTGGCAAAAAGTTATTATCAAATGAAGAGTTGCATACCACAGAATTAGCAATCAAGCAAGGTTGGCAAGTAGCCTATTTGCCAGAAGCATTAGTAGCTCATAATGTAGCGCCAGAAAGGGTAAAACCGTCTTGGTTTATTGAACGAGGTTGGTGGCAAGGTATTAGTGAATGTTATCGAGAACAACTAGCCGGTAAAGCAGGTTTAGGCCAGTTATCGCGGGGGGGTGAGAGAATGATTAGAGGTGTGTATAAGTCTCTAAAACATATTACAGACCCGAAAAAACGTTTTGATAATTTTGTCTATGCTTATGGTCAAATCGGCTATTTAGGTGCAGCTATTCAGGGCTTAATATCTACTTCAATAACTCCAAAACATTGAATCAGGTGTTAGGTTGTAAGTTGTAAGTGTTAGGTAAAAAGATAATAGTTTACTACCTCAAACCTAAAATAACAAGGAAGGAGATAGAGTTCAGGTAGTTTATAAACAAAACTAACTCCTAGTATGCAATACCCAAAATCTTTGGAACCTAGCAACGATAAATTAAGGTAATTCCCATCTATTAAATTCTTAACTATGACATTATCTAAGATACCAGTATCAGTTCTAATTCCTGCTAAAAACGAACAGCAAAATTTACCTGCTTGTCTAGAAAGTGTAGCTAGAGCAGATGAAATATTTGTTGTAGATTCTCAAAGTAGCGATCGCTCCGGTGAAATAGTTGAAAGTTATGGGGCAAATTTAGTACAGTTCTATTTTAATGGTACTTGGCCGAAAAAGAAGAATTGGTCTTTGGAAAATTTGGCTTTTCGGAATGAGTGGGTATTAATTGTTGATTGTGACGAACGTATTACTCCTGAACTTTGGGATGAAATTGCTACGGCAATTCAAGATGCAAATTACAATGGTTATTATCTGAATCGTAGAGTCTTTTTTCTAGGGAAATGGATTCGTCATGGTGGGAAGTATCCTGATTGGAATCTCAGATTATTTAAACATAAAGAAGGTCGCTACGAAAATTTGAAGACTGAGGGTGTGCGGAATACAGGGGATAATGAGGTACACGAACACGTTGTTTTAAGTGGCGATGTGGGATATTTGAAAAATGATATGCTTCACGAAGATTTTCGCGATTTATTTCACTGGATTGAAAGACATAACCGTTATTCTAATTGGGAAGCGCGGGTGCATTACAATCTACTAACTGGTCAGGGTGATACTGGAACTATTGGTGCTAGTTTATTTGGAGATGCAGTACAAAGGAAGCGTTTTCTCAAGAAAATATGGGTAAGGTTGCCATTTAAACCAATGTTGAGATTTATTTTGTTCTACTTTATTCAACTAGGATTTTTGGATGGTAAAGCAGGATATATTTATGGTAGGTTATTGAGTCAATATGAGTATCAAATTGGTGTTAAGCTTTATGAGCTTAAAGATTGTGGTGGTCAGTTAAATGTTACTCAAAAGAAACCACAAAATACTAATCCTCAACCAGTTGCTCAGGTAGATTCAGCAAGTAGTAGTTAGATGAACTCTTTCATTAATTGATAATGGATAATTGATAATGGATAATTACCTCTGGTTAAAACCATTGGATTAACCAATAAGGAAAAAATTTATTTTTTTTCCCCTTGAATGTTAAGGTTAATCATCCTGAATTATTTAATTAATAATTATTAATTATTAATTATCCGGTAAGGGTTTTGGAGACCAAAACCCCTAATTTTCTGGGAGTATTCAAGGTCTTGGATTATTTTTGCAAATTGGTATTACTCTTTTATTTTTCCTTGCCTAATTTTATCTTGCCTGAAAAATCAGAAAATCAAGTGATTTTCGACTATTCAATAATAGTAGAAGATTGATGAAAATATAGCTAGTATTCTGTTGGGGTTGGGAGAGTCAACCCCTACTTTTGCTGTGGCATTATTTTGGCGAATTAATATGACTTCTTGATTTTTCCTGACCTAATTTTCTCTGGCTGACAAAATCAAAAAATCAAGTGATTTTTGACTAGAGAATAAGATGAGAATATTGATGAAAATATAGGTAGTATTCTGTGAGGATTTGGAGACAAAACCTCTACTTTTGTTGTAGGAATCTTCCTGGTGTGGAATTATTTGTGGGAGTTGGTATGATTTCTTTCTTCTTGACTGACCTAATTTTCTCTGGTTGGAAAAGTCAGAAAATCAAATGATTTTTGAGGATTCAAACTGGCTGAATTTTCTCTGGTTGGAAAAGTCAGAAAATCAAGTAGTTTTTGAGGATTCAATCAGAGGAGAATTTTGAGAGTATTCTGTGGAGGGTTGGGGAAAGCAAACCTCTACTTTTGTTGTAGGGATTTTTTCGGGTCGGGAATTATTTGTGAGAGTTGGTATGGTTTGTTTCTTCTTGACTAGCTGAATTTTCTCTGGTTGGAAAAGTCAGAAAATCAAATGATTTTTGAGGATTCAAACTGGCTGAATTTTCTC
>JBFRWR010000201.1:0-2699 GCA_051439685.1 Trichodesmium sp. | reverse complement strand
TTTCAGATGGATAAACCACACCGTCATAACCAAAACCCAGTAGGGGCGTTTTCCTACGGAACATGTAAAACGTAGTTGTGCGCTAGCTAATCGCCCCTACTCCCCTACTCCCCTACTCCCCTACTGTGGTCTACTGAAATGAAAAGCGCTGTAGGGAGAGGTAATTATCAATTATTGATCGGTTCATCCCATAAACCAGGTTGTAAACGTTCGCAATAAAGATCGATCATAACTATTTCCTATATAACTTACTACCGCGATCGCAATTCCCTTACTGTAACGATCTAGTTTTACTATCCAAAATCTAAATCGGGGAATTTCTACTATTTATATTACAAAAGTAACATTTATGTATTAATATTGATAGCTGTGCCCCTAAAATTGAAGGAGAATTTATGGCAACTTTCAGGGACATCATTAAATATTACCAGGCATATTTGCCACTTTCCATCTTCAGTATTGGAGCATCAAGCACCATAGAACTAATAGACCTGATAGTTCCTTATGCGATCGGCCAGATATTGAATATACTTTCAGGCCGTGCCCCAGACTGGCCAATGCAACAATTCATTGGGGCAATTGCCAACTTAACTGGACTTCCAAATAATCAACTATTATCTCTATCAGTACCATTAGGACTAATATTCTTAGTCAGTATTGCCAAAGGTCCAGGTATGGCTTGGCTAGGACATTGGTATCATTGGGTAGTACCTCTCAAAGCACGTCGGGATCATTTCCAAAAAGCCATCGAGAAAATACTTACTTTACCCCTAGAATTTTACGACGAAAATAACCCAGGACGTATCGCTAACCGCATTTCTAAAGGAGTCTTAAACCACACCTGGACTTACCCAGAAATTGCTGGTATTTTTATCCCTAAATTAGTCAGGGTAATAGGGATTTTTGTAGTTATTTGTTTAATCGAATGGCAGATAGCTATTTTATTTCTAGTTTCTTTTATTTTTATCCTCGGTTTTACTTTTAAAACCCTTCAATATTTAGCCAAAGCAGAAATAGTTTTTGACCGATATGAAGAGAACACAGAAAGTCACAACTCAGAAATTATTACTAATATCAAAACCGTAAAAGCATTTGCGACTGAAACTCAAGAACTCCAAAGACAAACAACCAGAATTAACCGTGCCTTAAAAGTTATTATAGACAGGATTCATAGAGGTTATGTTTGGCTATATATGTATCAGACAACTGTTGTTCAGTTCTGTCTTTTCTTTATTCTAGGTTTGACATTATCAACAACATTATCTGGTGAAATTTCTTTAGGATATTTTGTAACCATATACACTTTAGCAAGTATGGCTTATGCAGAGATAACTCCTATTAGTCAACTAACTGAAGAATTTGTCCGTCGCTATGCTTCCATGATTCGTTTCCATGAATTTATGGAATTACCAAGAGGTTCTGATGCTGCAAACTTACCAGAAGAAATTGCTAAACAACCAGATTTTAATCCTTATAAATTTACAGGTAAAGTAGAATTTTTAAATTTAACTTTTGGCTACGATCCGCACAAACCTGTTTTAGAAAATATCAACCTTTTAATTAAACCTTATCAAACAGTTGCATTAGTCGGAAAATCTGGCTCAGGAAAATCTACTTTAGTCAAATTATTATTCAGATATTTTCAACAAGATCAAGGGGAAATTTTAATTGATGGAGAAGATATTAATTCTCTGGATATTACAGCTTATCGACGTAGATTAGCTATTGTTCATCAAGAGGTAGATATTTTTAATGGCACCTTATTAAGTAACCTAACTTATGGTAATTCTCAAGCTACTTTTGCAGAGGTTGAAGAGGCTTGTAAAATTGCTAAAGCTGATGAATTTATTCAAGAAATGCCTCAAGGTTACTATACAGTTGTTGGTGAAAGAGGAATGCGATTATCTGGAGGTCAAAGACAACGTTTAGGAATAGCTAGAGCATTATTAGTAGACCCAGATGTACTAATTTTTGATGAGGCAACTTCTAGTTTAGACTATGAAAGTGAACGAGCCATTCAGTTAGCAATGCGTAATATTTTTGGGACTCGTACCACAATTATTATTGCCCACAGACTAAGTACAGTTAGGGATGCCGATAAAATTGTGGTACTTAACCAAGGTAGAGTTGTCGAAATTGGTACTCACGAGCAGCTACTAGCTCAAGAGGGTATTTATCACCGACTAAATTCACTGCAAGAGACTGGAGAATTAATTGCCTAGTACCGCTACGCGGAAGTCAGAAGTCAGTAGGGGTAATTTCGTTCCGAATGCTGTCGCAAACATGGAAAGCGGAGCATGACAAACGGAAATTACCCGTACAGAAGTCAGAAGTTTTGATTGGTAAGGCTTTGAGTATTTTGTTACTGGTAACATATTTCCGCCATCCTGCACTAGGTTTTAGGGACTTGCAAATCAAAATATCCTACAAATTATCAGTTAGAAGTTTTTACCAGGTACAAAGCGATTAGAGCTGGTATACCAGGGTCGTCTGTACCAGCACCATATACTAGCAAGTCAGACCACCGTAACGGTGTACTAGGTAAGAGAGTTAAGCATTCTTTTACGGGATTTGATGGTTATCAATGCAATGCTGATTGGAATGCCTCACAAAATATTGGTCAATGGTTAGGTAAATCATGTCCTTTGAGTCTTGAGAAAGCTGTATCTGTAATGGGTATGGATGATTCAAAGGTAGGG
>JBFRWR010000200.1:0-3499 GCA_051439685.1 Trichodesmium sp. | reverse complement strand
ATATACAATCCGGTTATATAGTATATGTTCATAATTGCTGTCTACACTTCAATCTCCGCGTCTCCGTGTCTCCGTGTCTCCGCGTCTCCCTACCATACAATAATTATTCAACCGGATTTGATATAAGACGGTGTGGCAGACAAATCGTAATAGGGAATATTTTGTTCATTTGAGAAAATCCCTAAAAATTATTAAAAAATTAGTTTTGTTTTTTGATTTTAGATCATGTCCGCTGAAGAGCGTGATAGAACTCCCTTCAAGTTACAAGACCAAAAAACGTTCTCCTTCTTCTACTCCTTCTCCTCCCGATCTATAAATCTTTTTTCCACCACTTCTGACTCCTGACTCCTGACTCCTGACTCCTGACTCCTGAGTTCTCCCTAATTAGTTATAACTGTTCATCCAGAGATAATATTAATTAGATTGGTTATTTTGCTGATATATTAACTCTAGACCACGAGATGTACCTAACCTAGTTGCACCAGCAAGAACTAAATTTGCTGCCTGTTCATAAGTCTTAATTCCGCCAGCAGCTTTAATTCCCACATTAGTCTTAGTTATTTCTTTGAGTAGTTGTACATCTGCCACTTTTGCCCCACCATACCAACCAGTATTAGTAACAATAAAAGCCACACCCGCATCCATCAATACTTCTGTGACTAATTGTTTTTCCGCTTCTGTGAGCCAAGCCATTTCTAAAATAGCCTTGACTGTTTTACCAGTTTCCTCACAAATTTCGGCTATTTCTCGATATATCTGATTAGTTTGGCCTGTCTTAATGTAGGTCAAATTAATCATCACGTCTAATTCAGAAGCTCCATTTTCTGCTGCTTCTTGAGCTTCATACATTTTTGCATTACCAGTAGTCAAACCCGTAGGAAAACCAATGACACTACAAACTTTCGGATATTTTCCATGGAGAAATTCTGCTACTTGTTTGACATAAAAAGGGTATACGCAAACTGACGGAAACCGAAATTTATCAGCATCGGCACAAAATTTTGACACTTCTTCCAAAGTAGCAGTAATAGTTAATAGGGAGTGGTCAACGAAAGGGGAAATATCAATTTCCGGCTGCTCTCCAATCATTGTTTTGTCTCTGTTATACTTAATTAATTTATAGACTCTTAAATTAAAATTAAATTAAAATATACCAATCCTAAATAGGTTGTGAAAAATCAAAAAGTAGATAAAAAACCTGAATCTTCCACCTGTTCTCTTTTCCCTGTTCCCTATTCCCTAAAAGCCGTAAGGTTTTTATACACAAATAAAATAGGACTGCTATAGTATTTTTAAATAGTAATATTTTTAGATATTTTGTTAGTTTTTTTGATTATTAGAGTAGTGCAATGGAGACGCACATTGGCGTCTCTGCACGAATTATTGTAATAGCTTCAAGCCAGACTTATCGACTTAAGAAATAACTAACTTACAATCAAGGGAACTTAATTTATACTTAAAATTAATAGCGTGAACGTCTTTTACGTTGCTTTTGTAAAGCCATTGCTTTACGTTTGCGTTTTTCAATAGGCGTTTCAAAGTGACGATGTTTTTTCATATCTGGGAATATACCTGCTTGAGAAACTTGTCGTTTAAAGCGACGTAATGCAGATTCAATTCCTTCATTTTCTCCAAGTATCACTTGCGTCATGTATGTATCATCCTCCAAATGTCTATAGTTTTGCTCTTTATTTGTGGAGCCAAAGTAATTAGTTTCTGCTAACTATAGAAAGCTAGACTTGTCTAATATGGCTACTACTTCAAAAGCTCTTAGGCTTGTTTGCTTTTGTATGTTAACACAGATTAGCTATTCTTTAAACTCTGATTTAACAGAGTCAGGTTTAACTTGGCAAATTATTCAATTAGAATTAATCTTGTCGAAGATTATTTTTGAAACTCACTTAACAACCAAGCGTAAATTTGACTTTGATTTGTTTGACGAGTGCGTTGCAGTGCTTCTTGCAATAAAGAAATTGCTAACCCTGGCAAAACTTGAGATTCATTAATTTTTTTACTACCTCCATCGGCAATAGTAAAGGCAAGAATTTCTACATTCTGTACATCAACTATCCAATATTCAGCAACATTGAGCGCTTCATAAAGCAAACGTTTTTCCCCTTTATCATCAGCTAGGGAAGTATTGGCAACTTCAATAACTAGACTTGGTGGAGGATAGGTATCGAGGTTAGTAATAAAAATTCCCCAAGGAATGACATCAGCATTTTCTCCAATATAATAGGAAGCATCGGGTTGAGCAGCGAGATATTCGGTTTTGTCATAAGCTCCATTATCTAAACCGTTGAGCATGATGTTTTTGGTGGCAGCAAACAGACCAACTACTCCAATAACAAATGCGTGGTCACTACCATGAGCGTTGCCGACTGGTGACATTTCGATTCTGACTCTTCCGTTGTGGTAGTAAACTTTTGCTTTTTCATAACTTGGGTCTTCAATAGTTTGGATGTATTCATCCCAAGTTGCTGTTATCCAAGTGTCTGTGGGGAGTTGTGTTTGTGTTGTGTTCATGTTTTATAAGTTAGATTATTAAACTTAGTTTACTCAATCGAAAAAATTGTTCTTAGAAAAGTTTACCTTGAATATATTCAGGCGATGAACCTACAAATTTTTTCCCTTTTTTATTTGCCTCTTTTAAATTAAGGTCAACATCTTTCAATTTTGCAGGTCTCCATAGAAGACTATCGTTAGGACTATTTTCTCTCATTCGTTTTAAAGCATTATTTCTACTGTTAGTTGCATAACAATATTGACAACCAAAACCACAAGTATCATAGATACCAATATCAACTGACTCTACACAACCACATTCTTCTCTAGTAGGTGCTGCTTTTAGGTGAGTTTTAAAGTCAGGTCGCAACATTTGGATAATATCCATATCAATACAATGAGCTTTTTCAACACCTTCAGTTATTAAAGCATCATCACAACAGGAATACAATGTAATTCCTCGTGCTGTAGCGATATCTCGGAGTTGTTTAGTAAGTTGCTGTTTTTCTTCTAGGGAAGGATATTGAAATTTGATGTTATTTTCTACAGCAACTTTACCTAAATTACGTTCTGTTTTACCGTAAAAATTAACAAAGGAAAAAAAGCAACGTTTTGTATAACCTTCTAGTTGTTGACTGAGAAATTCAAATTTTTCTAAGTGATAAGAAAAGGGTGTTATATTGCTAAGTAAAATAGGGTCATATCGCCACTGAATTTGATTAGGTGAAAGTTTTTCAGATAGCTTTTGAAAAGTTTCTATTGATTTTTGAAGGGGTGGGTTATTTGTTTCTATTGTTTGAGGATATCCATTGATACTGAAATGGAAATAGTATACATATCCTTGATTACTGAGAAAATCAAGGTGTGGTAGTAATGGCTGAGGATTACGAGTCCAAAATGTTATGGCTAGACAATCTTCTGGTTGTAAAGAGACTTGATAAACTTGATAGTTATATGGGTTAAGTCTATGGCAAAAACCTGCTTTGATTTGATT
>JBFRWR010000199.1:0-5456 GCA_051439685.1 Trichodesmium sp. | reverse complement strand
CTGAGAATGAGAAATTTCTCATAAGTCTCTAGTCAGTTATGAGAATTAAGACTAAACAGCAGAGACTTTATCAAACATCAAATCTGATTGACTATTTGATTTTGCTGAAGGTAAATTTTGGAGATTTCCAAGAACAAAAAAATCTAACAGAAACTTTCTTGCCAGATAGAGGTAAAATAATTGTGCCCTGATATATTGAAAGTCGGAATAAAATTCCACTAATCAAACTAAACTATTCTATATTTTGTCTATGCAAACCACAAAAGTAGAACGAGTGAGAGGAGTTAATGACATCCTCCCAAACATCTACCAGATTAATGAAAAAATTAAAAGTAAACTCAGCGATAACTTTGAATCCTATGGTTATCGACCTATAGACGTACCACTAATAGAATATACCGAACTTTATCTGAAAAAATCTGGTGAGGACATTATTTCTCGCCTTTACGACTTCGTTTACCGTAACCGTCGCCTTTGTCTAAGGCCAGAATTTACAGCCTCAGTTGTCCGTGCCTATTTGGACAATCTCCAAGAAATGCCATTGCCAGTGCGACTGTATTATACAGGGCCAGTATTTCGCTATGAACAGCCCCAGAAAGAAAGATATCGGCAATTTACTCAAATGGGAATGGAACTAATTGGGGCCACAGGAGCGATCGCCGATGCAGAAGTAATTTCTATGGCTTGTAAAGGTTTAGATAGTCTAGGTTTAGTTGAATATCAAACATTTATTGGCCACGTCGGAGTTCTCAACAATTTTCTTGACCAACTTCAGCTAGATACTCGTCTGCGTAGTTTTTTACTTACTCAAATGGAAACCTTAAGAACAGAAGGTAAAGGGGTAGTAGAAAATTTACTTTATGAAATTTATCCAGCTTTTCAAAAGAATAATTCTATTCAACAACAAACAGACACAAATATCACAACAAAAAAAATTACAGATATTCTACAAAGTTTAGAAGAAAGTGAGGCAAGAACAGCAATTTTTGAATTTCTGGAAACAATGAATATTGAATTGACAAGCACTCGTAAACCGGAAGAGATAGTTGATCGTTTGTTAGTGAAAATTAAACATAAAGACCAAACTCAACAATTAAATCAAGCTCTGGAATTTATGACTGAATTAAGTCAACTAAAAGGAGAGCCAGTTGCTGTATTTAAAGAAGCAGAAAAATTACTGTCTAGTTATAGTATTGATGATTCTGGTTTGACACAACTAAAAAATATTTTAGAAAGTTTAGCAGCTTTTAATATTGACAAAAATCGGATTAGTCTTGACTTGGGAATTAGTCGAGGTTTGCAATATTATACAGGAATGGTTTTTGAAACTTATGATAGTAATTTAGGAGTAGAAAGAAAATTATGTGGTGGTGGTAGATATGATGATTTAGTTGTAAGTTTAGGAGGTAAACAAAATACTCCGGCAACTGGTTTTTCTTATGTGATGGAATCTTTAAGAGAAGAGTTAGTAGAAAAAGG
This sequence comes from Trichodesmium sp., assembly GCA_051439685.1. Taxonomy (GTDB): domain Bacteria; phylum Cyanobacteriota; class Cyanobacteriia; order Cyanobacteriales; family Microcoleaceae; genus Trichodesmium. The sequence goes on along the minus strand of JBFRWR010000199.1, from coordinate 3,977 downwards.
GAATTTGAGTTTCGATGATTATCAATTTGTCGAAGTTTTGACAATTCCTCTAAATTCAGAAGATTATAATTATTCAGTAGAAATTGCCGAACAATTAAGAAAATTAGGTTTACGAGTAGAAACGGATGTTATAGGCAGAAATGTTGAGAGTAATATTGAGTATGCTACTCAGCAAAAGATTCCGTTTGTAGTGATTTTAAACTCTGCCACAAAACAGGAAACTAAAGTGCTTTTGCAAAATATAAAGTCTGGGGAACAGCAAAATTTAGAATTGGATGAAATCGTCAATTTAGTTAGAAATAAATAGTAAAGTCAAATTGGTTATAGGATTTCTCACCCTCGTGAGGTACAGTTATCTTTATTGTCTTTTATGTCCTATTCCCGTTGCCTCAAATAAATAAATTTTGTACTTCACAAGTATAGGAATTACTGTATAGCAACCCTAAATAGGTTGCGGCTAATCAAAAAGTAGATAAAAAACTTAAACTCCCTCCTGTCGCCTATTGCCTGTTGCCTAAAAGTAGTAAGATTTTTATACACAAATAAAATAGGATTACTATATGTATTTGATACTTATTTTAATTTTAAGTCGATTTGCAAAATCAAGGGAAATTATTTTCATATCTACTTAATTAGATAAAAGTATATTTTTGCTTGACTTTTTCTAATATATATAATTAAACTGTTGCCGAGGCAGAAAAGTGAAATTAATTTTACCGAATAATTGACAATTAATAATTATCAATAATTTTCATTATCCATTATTAATTATCAATTAATGAAATAGGTACTTACAGCAGTTTATGCGCGTTATGAAGTACAGTTATTTTTCTTCTTTTCTATTCCCTGTTCCCTGTTCCCTGTTCTCTCAAACCTAAATTTTTGTACCTCATAACAAGGGAAAACACTGTATTAGAATAACTAAAAATTAATACCCGAAAATCACATGACAACAGAACAAATTTTAAGAATAGCTTTACCTAGTAAAGGAGCTTTATCAAAAGGAACAATCGAATTATTGTCAGCTTGTGGGTTAGGTGTATCAAGACCGAATGACAGACAATATTTTGGTTCTATTCCTGCTTTACCACAAGTAAAAGTTTTATTTCAAAGAGCAGCAGATATTTTTACAAAGGTAGAAGAAGGAAGTGTTGACTTAGGAATTACAGGTTATGATGTAGTTTCTGAAGAGAGTCAAACCGATGATAATGTAATAGTTATCTGGGAGAAATTAGGCTATGGTAAATGTGAATTAGTTTTAGCGGTTCCTGAAAGTTGGGTTGACGTTTCTTCTATAGAAGATTTAGCAGAATTAACTCTAGTATTAAGAGAGAAAGGTAGAAATTTAAGAATAGCTACTAAATATCATAATCTCACCCAAAAATGGTTATATGAAAAGTTAATTGTACATTTTTCTTTAGTCGCAGTTCAAGGTGCAATGGAGGCAGCACCTAGTATGGGATATGCTGATATGATTGCTGATATAACTAGCACAGGTACAACCCTCAGAGAAAATCGTTTAAAACGGATAGAAGGAGGTTCACTTCTTAACTCACAAGCTTGTTTAATTGGTAATAAAACCTTGTTACAAGAAAGCGAAAGTAAGTTAGAAACAGTAAAAGTATTCTTAGAGTTAATTGAAGCTCAAATGGAATCGAAAAAATATGTATCAATAACAGCAAACGTCCATGGAAAATCAGCAGATGAAATTGGCGATCGCCTCATCTATAAAAGTGAATTAATTGGTATTGCTGGTCTACAAGGACCGACTATTGCTAAAGTATATTCTGGTGAAAAAAATGACTGGTATGCTGTGACAATTGTGGTAAAACAAAGTATGTTATTATCAGCAATAAATCATCTGAGAAATGTAGGTGGTACAGACCTGACAGTTTCTACTCCTAATTATGTTTTTGGTTCCAAGTCTCAAGTTTATGAGACATTTTTGGCAAAGCTAAAATAATCTATTTTTGTTGAATTTTTAACTGTTATCTATCATCTGGTATTATTTATAATAATCTCGAATTATTTATATTTATGCTACTTGGATTCAAAACAGACTTACACCCAAATAATCACCAATAAATATTGCTAGACAAATGGATTAGATAAAGTCGATATTGCCAGGTAAAAGTAGAAATAGAACAGATAATTGTAGATTTTTATAGATTAAGATTATTATAGGCTTCTCAAAAAAACAGTTTATATTTTTGAGTAAATAACTTAATTCTAGATCATCCAACTCATAATACCAATAGAACTAAATATAGGGTTTCCCATAGTTATAAGGTACATCTATATTTTATTTTTATCTTATTCTCTATTCCCTGAAGCCCAGAATTTTGTACCTCACAAGTATGGGAATTGCTATATAGCAAGATGAAATGATTTGTGAGAAAAGCTGTAGGAGTTTATATCCAAATACTATAAGAAAATTCCTTTAACATTTTGCTATTCCCTATTCCCTATTCTCTATTCCCTAGTGCAGAATGGCAGAAATAACTGACCAGTTACAAAATCCTGAAAGTCTTACTAATTAATACTTCTGACTTCTGACTTCTGACTTCCGCGTAGCGGCACTAGGGCATAGCACTATAATATTTTGAATTAATCACTTTAAACTTTTAACTGAACTAAAAAAACTAAAATGCCACATACAATTGTTACTAATATTTGCGAAGGTGTTGCTGACTGTGTTAATGCTTGTCCAGTTGCTTGTATCCATCCAGGACCTGGAAAAAATACGAAAGGAACTGATTGGTATTGGATTGATTTTGACACTTGTATTGACTGTGGAATTTGTCTCGAAGTTTGTCCTGTAGAAAAAGCAATAGTTGCTGAGGAAAGACCTGAATTACAGAATACTCCTGAATAGTTTTTCGGACTAAGAAATTTTCACTCGCAAATAGGGATAATCTTCAGAAAAAGGGAGTAGAGAGCAGGGTTCAATAATTAATAATTACGGTTTGCTGAAAAAAAGCAGAGTGTGGGAAGTGTGGGAAGTGTGGGGAAGGTGGGAAGACAGAGAAAATTGGAGGAATAATTGTTCGGAGATTTTTCTGTCTCGCGTTACCCCCAAATACTCACTTTTTCAGCAATTTCAACTGCTTATAATTTGTCTAGAGTTTGTCTATTCTAGACAGATTTTGTCTAGAGTTAGTTAGGCATAGATAAATAAAAAAGTGAGTGGCCTTCATATATGGTTTTGACAAAAGGTGGAAGGCGCAAAATAATAGTGAACCTTTTTATGACAAACCACAACCAATTGCCAAAACAATATTAGTAGCGATCGCTTGGCCGGAAGGTGGTCAAGTTTTATTTCCTAATAATCAATTTAGTTGGGGAAAAATTGCTCAAGCAATGGAAGTTGGAAATTGGGAAAAAATCGGAGGTAAACCACAGTGGGGTAGTTTTGATTTTCTCACTACTAATCCTACTCGTTCTAATAGTGGTCAATTAACATTAAGTTTATGGGCCTTGGAAGAAATTGGTGGAACAATTCTTTCTAGTAAAAGTTTAAATAATTCCTCAGTAAAATCTTTGTTTAGTTTAGTCAAACGTTCAGTTTATTTACCTCCTCGTTCAACTGATATTTTGTTACAAGAATTTATTGCCAAGGGTGAAAATGATGCGGATATAGCAACAGTATATGAGAGTATTGCCTTGCATCGCTGGGAACAGTCTCGCACTACCCAAGGGCAACCTTATCAAATTTATTATCTCAATCCTACCATTGAAACAGTTTCCACCGCAGCGATCGCCAGACGTGATGTTAGTAGTGGTATGGTCTCAGCAGCTAGAAAATTTATTGATTTTCTCAGACAATCTGAACAGCAGATACTATTTGTAAAGTATGGTTTTCGCCCTGTAGACGAGAGTTTGGATTTACAGAATCTACCAAATAGTCCCTGGAGTCAAAGTATCCCTGGTGCTAAAGTTAATCCTGGGGTGAAAACTATGTCAACTCCTGACGCGGA
>JBFRWR010000198.1:0-3884 GCA_051439685.1 Trichodesmium sp. | reverse complement strand
ACTTTTGCCTACTTCAGGAATTTTATTACCTAGTTCAGAAGAGATTTTTTCTGACTCTTCTGAAATTCCTACTTCCAAATTTTTCTCTAAGTCAGAAGAGATTTTTTCTGACTCTTCTGAAATTCCTACTTCCGAATTTTTCCCGACTTGACTTTTGCCTACTCCCGAATTTTCCTCTAGTTCAGAAGAGATTTTTTCTGACTCTTGTGAAATTCCTACTTCCGACTTTTTCCCGACTTGACTTTTGCCTACTTCAGGAAATTTATTACCTAGTTCAGAAGAGATTTTTTCTGACTCTTCTGAAGTTCCTACTTCCGAATTTTTCCCTATTTCACTTCTGACTTTTTCTTCACTTTTAACCTCTTCTTCTCCACTTCTGAATCCTTCTTTTATTCTGACTCCTGACTTCTGACTCCTGACTCCTTCTTCTCCACTCCTGACTCCTTCTTCAAACCTTTCCTCATTAGTTGCTATTCTAATTACCGTTGCAGGTTTAAATAATTTCTCCTGAATATAATCAGCAGATTTTTGAGAAGAACACCAGAAACAATCATAATCTCCTGCCGATTTTTGAGACGCCCAAATTTCAAACCAATTTCTCGCCCAAGCAACTTTTACTAAACTTGGTTTAGCATTTTCTATTCTTTCTAAATCATAGTCATGACGCATAACAACAATTACATCTAATCGCGTCATATCATACCAATCTTCTCCTTCAGAAATATAATAAACATCCCATCCAAATTCTTTAACTAATTGTTCTCCTAATTCCACCGCTGTAAAATAATCTCCTGCGGAAGCTGCCATATCTGCTTCGGTTACAGCAAACCCAATTGTTAAAGGATGACCAGTCCAATACATTCCTTTTTCAAAGTAATCTTGTAGATGCTTCCTGCGCAAATAATAGGCATATCTTTTCTCAATTATCGGGCGATTTTTCAAAATTTTATCGATAAATTCTTTCCCCTTATTAAAACGAGAAAAACCACGATTATGAAAAGCCGTTAAATTATTAGCACTGATAATTTCTTTGCCTAACTTTTGTCGGATAGTCAAACATAAATCTACATCCTCATAACCATAAAAGTAGTCTTCATTAAAACCTCCGACTTCCTCAAAATCTTCCCGCCGACACATCATTAATGCTCCAGTTACAACAGGTACTTTCCAAGGAGCAGATTGTACTTTTAATAATTGCGGAGCATACCGAACTTCATAAGGATAAAAAGGTTCATTTTGACTGTAGAAATATAACTGTACTCCTAAATGTTGAGTAGGGGGAAAAGCTAAAGAGCGATCGCTAACTATATCTAATAATTTAACTCCTACCATTCCTAGATTTTCATCTTTTTGAATTAAATCAACCATCTGAGGAATGATATCTTGGCAAAGGGTAATATCGTTATTCATAAATAGTAGTAAAGGTGCTTTTGTTTCCTCTACTCCCACATTATTAGAATTGGAAAAAGAATAATTATCTCCCCTAGCAATAATTGTAATTGGTAATTTTTTTGACCAGTGGTTACAGACATCAATACTATTATCTGTAGAACCGTGGTCTACTACTATTAATTCTATTTTTTCGTAGCTGTTATAAAGCTCAAAGGAAGCAAATAATTCGTTTAATAGTTTTGCTCCATTCAAACTCAAAATAATTACTGCTACTTTTGGTTTTTCGGTCTGAATTTTTGCTGGAGGTATCTGACTTCTAACTTCCTCTTCATTTCTTAATTCTGTATGGGTGATTCGCGTTTGCGCAGCATTCCGCAGGAAATCCCCCCTACGACTTCTGACTTCTTCTAACTCTTTACTCCCGAATCCTTCTGAATTTTGTACTTCTTTACTTCTGACTCTTTCTAACTCTTTACTCCTGACTCCTGACTCCTGACTCCTGACTCCTTCTTCACTCCTGACTCCTGTCTCCTGTCTCCTGTCTCCTGAGTTCTTAAGATAGATAAGTTTATTAATTTCTCCCTGATTAAAACTCAGATTAACTTCATGTTTTTTCCCCTTCGGTCCGACTACTAAAGATTTAGGAGAATTTTTTAATTGCTGACCTGTTTCTGTTATCTTGACACTAACTTCAACTAACCCATTGCTATGTAAAGATGGCGGAATTTTCTGAGCAAAAGCATGATATCCGTGAGTATCAAAAGCTTCAGCTAAATCCTGACGATATTTATTCGCGACTAAAGTTCCGACTAAATTATTTCCCACAAAAATATCAAGAAATACAACCTTATTAGCATCTTTTTTATGTCTCGCCCAACCAGAAACATAGTCAATAGTTGCATAATCAAGACAACCTTCAAATTCTGTTTCTGCTAATAAACTGAGACTGCCAATTTCCCCTGTTTTTAGAACATTTTGAAATGATGAAACTTCTTCTAATTTCTTCTTTGCCTTAGAAAAATGAGGGTCTATTTCCAAAGCACGACGATAACAATTTATTGCTTCACTTAATGGATTTTTTTTAGTCTTAGCTTCCCCTAATTGAAAATGAAACTTTGCCGAATTAGGTCTTAATTCTACAGCTTTAGCATAAGCATCTACCGCCTCATCCCATCTACCTAGCTTTGACATTACTCCCCCAATATGGTAAGCAACATCAGCAGATTTAGGATTAAGTTGCCTAGCTCTGGTATAAGCTCCCACCGCTTCGTCCCATTTTTCTAGTTGAGCGAGACTTTCTCCCAGGACATGATAAACTGCTGCCGACTTAGGATTAATTTCTGCTGCCCGACGATAACTTCTTACAGCCTCTTCCCACTTTTTTAGTCTACTGAGGGTATGACCTAACTGATGGTGAATTTCTGCTGTATTAATACCTAGTTCAATACCTTGCCGATAACTGACAATAGCATCATCAAATTTTTGTTGCTGCACTAAAGCTAAAGCTAGATTATGATAAACTTGTGGTAAATTTGGGTTAATATCTATAGCGCGACGATAATTAACAATAGCCTCATCCCACTGTTTTTTTGAGCCATAAGCTTCCCCTAAATAACCATATACCTCGCCTAAATTCGGGTTAAGCTGAATGGCACGTTGGAAAGAAGCGATCGCCTCGTCCCACTGTTTAATATTACTCAAAGCTTTGCCCAAGTCCCCGTGGATTTCAGCTAAGTTAGGATTAAGTTCTATAGCCTTACGGAGTTCTACTACTGCCCAGTCATTCTGTTTTAATTGAATCAAAGCATGACCTAACTGATGATACACATCTGGGGAGTTTGGTTGAAGTTCAGAAGCTTTGCGGTAAGCTACAACTGCTTCCTCCCATTGTTGGAGTTGGGAGAGAGCGTATCCTAAATAATGATAAACCTCTGGGGAGTTGGGCTGAAGTTCTATAACTTTGCGGTAAGCTACTGCTGCTTCCTCCCACTTTTGCTGTTGAGCTAGAGCATATCCTAAATGGTGATAAACATCTGGAGAGTTGGGCTGAAGTTCTGCTGCTTGACGATAAGCAGAGATAGCCTCTTCCCATTGTTGCTTTTGGGTTAGAGCATATCCAAATTGATGATAAATAACAGGGGAGTTTGGTTGAAGTTCAATTGCTTTCTGATATGCAGCAATAGCTTCATCCCACCGATTTAATTTAGCCAAGGCTTCCCCATAATAATGATAAACTGTAGCAAAATTAGGAATTATTTGGCAAGCCTTTAAATAAATTTCGGCAACTTGAGGAAGGTCTCCCAATTTTGTCAAAGCCATTCCTAACTTTTGATATCCTTCCCAGAAACCAGGGTCAATTTCAATCGCTTTGCGATAACAGATTATCCCTTCCTCAATTTGACCTTGTTTTTCTAAAGCTACCCCTAAATTTTGATAGGCAATACTAGAGTCAGGTTCTAGAGAAATAGCTTTTTGGAAATGAGCAATAGCTT